>JAKLDZ010000042.1 GCA_022703255.1 Myxococcota bacterium
CCCGGGAGGGTAGACTCCGTGCCCCATGGCCCGAACCGCGCGTGACATCGATGCCTTCCTCGCCAAGCTCGAGCGACGCTTCGAGATGTTGGCCGAAGATACCTTCGCCATCGACTCCGGCCCACACGGCCCGCCCATCGCCCTGCGTATCGCACCGCCCATGGCGGTGGTCCGCGTGAGCATCGGCCCCGCCCCGGTCGGGCACGCCGCCGCCGAGCTCGCGCTCTTCCGCCGCCTCCTGCAGCTCAATGCCACGGAGCTCGTCTACTGCGCCTACGGCCTCGAGGACGGCCAGATCGTCCTGGGCTCCGCGCTGGCCATCGAGAACCTCGACCTCAACGAGCTCGAAGCCGTGTTGTCCGACATCGACCTGGCGCTCGCGCGCCACGTACCCGAGCTGCGCACCTTGTCCAAGGCGTAGCCTCTACGAGACGGAGCCGAGACGATGGGAATCTTTGCCAGGCTGGCCCAGCTCATCAAGTCCAACCTCAACGATCTGATCAGCCGCTCGGAAGACCCCGAGAAGATGCTCAACCAGATCGTGATCGACATGAACGCGCAGTTGGCCGAGGCCACCAAGCAGGTCGCCGTGGCCATCGCCGACGAGAAACGTCTGGCCAAGCAGGTCGAGCAGGAGGCCGCACAGGGGGCCGAGTGGAAGCGCCGCGCCGAGATGGCCGTGCGCGCCGGCAACGACGAGCTCGCCAAGGAAGCCCTGCAGCGCAAGAAGGAGCACGACGCCCTGCGCACCGGCTACGAGGCCCAGTGGGCCAAGCAGAAGGCCGCGGTCGATCAGCTCAAGACCGCCCTGCGCATGCTCAACAACAAGATCGAGGAGGCCAAGCGCAAGAAGAACCTCCTCATCGCCCAGAAACAACGCGCCGAAGCCCAGAAAGCCATCAGCGAGGCCATGGGCGGCCTGCGCGACCAGAGCGCCTTCGACACCTTCGACCGCATGGCCGACCGCATCCAGAAAATGGAGGCCGAGGCCGAGGCCAGCGCCGAGCTCGCCGAAGAGGCCAGCGGCGACGTCCTCAAACACAAGTTCGATCAGCTCGAAGCCACCGCCGGTGCCGACTCCGACCTGCTCGAGCTCAAACGATCCATGGGCCTCGCCCCCGCGGCCGAACCGCCTCCCGCACAGGTCCGCGTCGCCGACACCCCCGTCACCGCGGAGTCCGAACAGGCCGCCGCCGAGCAGCGCGAGCAGGACGAGCTCGCCCAGGCCCTCGCCGAACTCCAGGCCGAAGAAGCTGCTTCTCAGCAGCGCAGGATGAAGCGTTGAGAGCTCCAAGCATCATGCCCGTCCGCAAGGACCGGGACATCCTCCCAGCACCCCACGCCCAGACCCCCGCCGAGGTCCTCAAGGTACTGCGTACCGACCCCGAGCTCGGTCTGTCCTCCAACGAGGTCGAAGAGCGCCGCCAGAAGTACGGCCCCAACAAGCTCCCCGACCCCCCCAAGAAAAGCAAGCTCCTCCAGCTCCTCGAGCAGTTCGTCAACCCCCTCGTCCTCACCCTCCTCGCCGCCGCCATCGTCGCCGTCGTCGTCGGCTTCTCCTCCTCCGAAGGCTCCGTCCTCAGCAGGTTCGGCGACGCCATCGCCATCCTGCTCATCGTCATCCTCAACGCCCTGCTCGGCTACTTCCAGGAGCAGCGCGCAGAGGCCGCCCTCGACGCCCTGCAGAAGATGACCGCACCCACCGCCCGCGTGAAGCGCGACGGCCAGGTCTCCGTCATCCCCGCTGCCGAGCTCGTCCCCGGCGACATCCTCGAGCTCGACACCGGCGACGCCATCCCCGCCGACTCCCGCCTCGTGCAGTCGATCACCCTCGCCGCCGAAGAAGCCATGCTCACCGGCGAGAGCACTGCCAGCGGCAAGGACGCCCACGCCATCGTCGACAACGTCGCCCCCATCGGTGACCGCGAAACCATGGTCTTCATGGGCACCACTATCGTCCGCGGAAAAGGCCGCGCCGTCGTCGTCGCCACCGGCGTCCACACCGAGCTCGGTCGCATCGGCGAGATGATCAACAAGGCCGTCGACGAGAAAACCCCCCTCGAACAACGCCTCGACTCCTTCGGCAAGAAGATCCTCTGGGCCTGCCTCGCCATCAGCGTCGCCCTCTTCGCCTGGGGCATGTTCCGCCACGAACGCCACTGGAGCGAGCTGCTCCTCGAAGCCGTCTCCCTCGCCGTCGCTGCCATCCCCGAAGGCCTCCCCGCCATCACCACCATCACCCTCGCCCTCGGCATGCAACGTATGGCCAAGCTCGGCGCCATCGTCCGCAAGCTCCCAGCCGTCGAAACCCTCGGCGCCGCCTCCGTCATCTGCACCGACAAAACCGGTACCCTCACCCAGAACGAAATGACCGTCCGCGTCGTCTGGGCCGCCGGCCAGCAGTTCAGCGTCCTCGGCCAGGGCTACGACCCCAAGGGCGGCTTCGAACGCGACGGCGAACCGATCGACCCGGGCGCGTTGCCCTCTCCCCTGCAGTACCTGCTCGCCACCGCGGCCCTGTGCAACAACGCCGTGCTCGACAAAGACGCCGAAACCGGCCTGTACAAGGTCATCGGCGATCCCACCGAAGGCGCCCTGCTCACCCTCGCCGCCAAGGCTCAGGTCCCCCGCGAATCCCTCACCCCCAAACATCGCGTCGTCGGCGAAGTCCCCTTCGACTCCGACCGCAAACGCATGACCGTCATCACCCTCGATACCCGCGGCCGACAGATCGCCCACGTCAAGGGAAGCGTCGACGTCCTGCTGCCCCGCTGCGTCAAGTACGCGGACCTCGACGGCGTCCGCGTCCTCACCGACGCCGACCGCGATCTCATCATCTCCACCGCCGAGAAGATGAGCCGCCAGGCCCTGCGCGTCCTGGCCCTCGCCCGACGCATCAGCCCCGAAGGCGACCCCGAAGAGAAGCTCACCTTCCTCGGCCTCGTCGGCATGATCGACCCCCCTCGCGTCGGCGTCAAAGAAGCCATCGCCACCTGCAATGTCGCCGGCATCCGCGCCGTCATGATCACCGGCGACCACAAGCTCACCGCCGTCGCCATCTCCGAAGAGCTCGGCCTCTGGGCCGAGGGCGACGAAGCCATGACCGGCGCCGAGCTGCAGGACCTCTCCCAGGACGACCTGCTCAAGCGCCTCATGCACATCCGCGTCTTCGCTCGCACCACCGCCGAGCAGAAGCTCCGCATCGTCAAGGCCTACAAGTCCATCGGCCACGTCGTCGCCATGACCGGCGACGGTGTCAACGACGCCCCCGCGCTGCGCGAAGCGCACATCGGCATCGCCATGGGTAGAGGCGGCACCGACGTCGCTCGCCAGGCCTCCGATCTCGTCCTCGCCGACGACAACTTCGCCACCATCGTCGAGGCGATCCGCGAAGGACGCGCCATCTACCGCAACATTCAGAAGTTCATCTTCTTCTTGCTGAGCTCCAACGCGGGCCTGTGTGTCGCGGTCTTCGTCCTCGCGTTCAAGGGCTGGCCTCCTCTCACTCCCCTCATGATCCTCTGGATCAACCTGGTGACCAACGGCTTGCCTGCCCTCGCCCTCGGCATCGACCCCGCCGATCCCAACCAGATGAAGGAAGCCCCCCGCTCCTCCGGCTCCGGCCTGCTCGGCGCTCGCGAAGCCTACGGCATCCCCTTCGTCGGCATCGTCATGGGCGTCATGGCCGTACTGCTCTACGTGTTCACCCCCGACGGCACCAAGGAGCAAATGGTCATCGCGCGGAACCTTGCCTTCTCCGTGCTCGCCATCTCCCCCTTGATGCACGCATTCAGCTGTCGATCGTCCATCCACAGCTTCCTCTCCCAGCGCCCCTTCATCTCCCTGCCCCTCATCGGCGCCGTCCTGATCAGCGCGTCCATCCACCTGGTCGCCGTCCTCGTCCCAGCCCTGCAACCGGTGTTCAAGACCCACTGGATGAGCCTCGACGAGTGGAGCCGCGTGCTGCTTTTTTCCGCCGTCATCATCCCCGCCATGGAGCTCATCAAGCTCGTGCAGCGGATGTTCGGCACACGAGCGGCTCCTTCCCGCCCCGCTGCCCAGACCGACACCGCCGAGTAGCCCGCTCTCGATTCCCCCGCTTCGATCTCTCTCCCCACCTCGACCGGGATCAACAATCCCGCGGCGTTGTGGTACACCTCTCCCGTGGACCGCCGCTCATCTGCGGCTCCCCCCAGGAGGCTTGTCATGGCTTTGCGCATGCGTCTCTCCACCCTCTGCGTCGTCCCCGCTCTGCTCGCTCTCGGCATGTTCGCCGGATGCGGCGGCTCCGTCGAAGTCAACGAGCAGAACCCCGGCGACGGCACCGCCGGAACCGCCGGCTCTGCAGGTTCTGCCGGAAAGGGCGGCGGAAACACCGGAGGCGCTTCCGGCGGAGTCATCGCCGATGCCGGCAAGCAGGACGCTCCCTCCACCGACGCCAAGGATGAGCCGCCTGTCGTCTCCGATGCGCAACCCGATTCCCCCTCGTGCCTGCTGTTCGGTGACGACTGCGACCTGTCCAACGATCAGTGCTGCGCTCCGATGCAGTGCCGCTCGGGACAGGGCGGTGACCGCTGCCGCGCCCCGGTCGATGCCGGCGAGACGTGCATTGGCAACAACAAGGACTGCTCCGATCCCAACATCGCCTGCTGCCCGGGCCTCCAGTGCGAGGACACGCCGATGGGCGAGCGCTGCCGTGAGCCGCCTCCGGAAGCGGGCGTCTGCATCGAGCAGTTCCAGTCGTGCCAGAACGATCCCAACGGCTGCTGCGACGGGCTCGCGTGCACCGACATGCCGGGCGGCCCGCGTTGCATCCCTGGCACTCAGCCCGACGCCGGCACGTGCATCGGGCAGTACCAGTCGTGCCAGAACGATCCCAACGGCTGCTGCGACGGCCTCACCTGCGCGGACACTCCCGGAGGCGCTCGCTGCGTTCCCGGCACGCAGCCCGATGCGGGCGATTGCATCCCGCAGTACCAGTCGTGCGCGAACGATCCCAATGGCTGCTGTGACGGCCTGAACTGCTCCGACACGCCGATGGGGCCACGGTGTTTGCCCGCGCCGCAGGATGCAGGCACCGCATGCATCGGGCAGTACCAGTCGTGCCAGGATGATCCCAACGGCTGCTGCGACGGTCTGTCCTGCCAGGACACGATGATGGGGCAGCGCTGCATGTCGATTCCCCCGGTCAACGACGCCGGCACGCAGTGCGAGCCTGCCTGGTCGCCGTGCGACGACGCGAGCGTTTGCTGCGATGGACTCGTGTGCAAGGAAATCGGCGGCTTCGTGAGCCTCTGCCAGCAGCCCTGAGCCCCGCTCTCTCGCCTCCCGGGCGACCGACGCCCGCTTCCCCACCGTGACCCTGGCTCCTGCGCGGCCGACTGATCTAGAGTAGCGCCGCCATGCGTGCGCTCCCCTGCCTGCTTGCCACTCTCGCCGGATCCGCGCTGCTGTCCGCTGCCCCCGACGCTCTCGCGGAAGGTCGGCAGATCAACCTCTATCAAGCGGATGCCAAGACCATCAGCATCAACGGCGTGATCAAGGAGTGGGGCAACCCCTTCACCTCCTTGTCCAACACGCTCAAGGGCTCCGCCGCCGGCGTGGCGATGGACGTGTCCCTCGCCTACGACGAGCAGTGGATCTACGTGGCCGGGGAAGTCACCGACAAGCAGTTCGTGCGAACCCCTGCGTTCGGTGAGAACGAGGATCACGCCGAGCTGTTGCTCACGTTCCCCGACGACAGCGGCCAGTACCGTACGACCTACGAGCTGCAGCTCTACGCCGGCGTTCCCGGCAAGTCCGCCGGCCAGATCAAGGCTCGCGGCCTGGGTGTGGTGGCCACCGCGCAGATCGTCGAGATGCGCACCGGTGACGGCTACGACTTCGAGGCGAAGATCCCCTGGAGCCTGTTCCCCCCCGCGGCGCGCACGCGCACCGGCATCCGGGGCGCCGCGCTCTACCACAACGCCACCGGCGGCTCGATCAGCGGCGTCATCGGCACCGTCGACAAGACCTCGCCTGCCGCCTCTCTCCCTTGGATCCCCATCGCCTGCGAGCAGAGCCTCATCAACGGCCTGATGCACGATCGCGGGCTGTCCGGTCCCCCGTCCCAGGACTTCCACGCCGACGTCTTCGGCGACGCCATGAAGGAGCGCGTCATGCTCTTCGATCATTGGCTCGTCGTGCTCGGCGCCCACTACCGCGGCGGCTCCGAGTACTACTACGGCAATCTCGACGTCGACGTAGGCGCCGGTCAGCTCCCGATGTTCGAGGTCCGCGATGTCACCGGAGACGGCAAGAGCGAGCTGGTCATGCGCTTGCGCCACGGACGCGGCAACGGATGGCGCGAGATGCTCGCGGTCAAGGGCTTCGACAAGGACGGCAATCCCCAGTCGATCTTCGAGCACGAGACGGGCATCTCCTCGCCGGTCGGCACGATCCAGAACGACGTCCGCATCGCTCCGTCGGCGCGGGGCGCATCCATCCGCATCGCGCTGGGCTCCCACTCCGGGTACAACTCGGCCAACTTCCGCGAGCCGACGGAAACCGATCGTGACCCGATGCTTCTGCCTTGGGGCGAGATCAAGTCCAAGACCTTCGAGTGGGACGGCAAGCAGTTCAAGCCCACCGCGCAGGAGAAGAAGGAGCCCGGCGACGACGCTTCCGCGCCCGCGGGACCTCCTCCGCCTCCCGCTCCTCGCGCCCCCACCGCCGACGAGATGCTCGACCAGGTCTTCGCCCTCTACAAGTCGGAGCGCAAGCTCGACCCCAGAGCCCTGCCCAAGTTCGACTTCGTCACCAACGTCGCCGAAGACGAACGCATGGAACGCATCCTCGGCCACGACCGCGACCTCGTCGTCTTCGGCAAGGGCTTCAAGGAAGGCCGCGGCTACGTCTACGTCACCCTCTCCCAGTTCGCCGACCCCAAGGACGTAGTCGACGTGACCGCGCGCGACATGAACGGCGACGGTCTCGCCGACATCCTGGTGCGAGGCGTGCAACGCACCCCGGCCCCCGAGGAGCTCGGCACGGGCGAGTTCCACCGCGAGGTCCTCTTCATCTACACCGTCTCGCCCCAGAGCATCTCCCGCGTCTTCGGGGTCGAGACCGCGCTCGCCCTCGGCGACAAGCGTATCCAGGGCGCTCTCTCTCTGCTCGCCGGGCAGAACGGCCTCGACATCGAGCTCCGGCCCGGGCGCTCCGTCGGCTGGGACCGCTCCTCCTGGCCCTACAAGCAGGACACCGAGGCCGTCAGCGGGATCGAGCCCCTGCTGCTCCCCTGGACCACAAAACCCGTGCGATATCGCTTCGATTCGGACCGCTACTCGCGCTGACTCCTTGCTCCTCGCCCCTCGCCGGGTTCCGTGTCACGATGATCGCCAGTGGCCCGCCCCGCGCTGAAACCGATTGCGTCGGATGACGACGCTTTCGACACCACAGAAGTGCCGGCCGCCGTCGTGTGCGCGCGCTGCGGCCGCCCCGATTGCCCCGGGTGCGAGAGCCCCGAGGAAACGACTCACCCCTCGGGCGTCATCGCCATCATCCCCTGGGAACGCCCCATCGGATCCACCTGGTCCCGCCTCTGGTCCACTTCCCTCGCTGTCTCCCTGCGCACCGACTCCTTCTTCGGTCCCCTCTCCGCCGGCGAGGTCGCCCCCTCTCTCCGCTACTCCATCGCCTGCGAAACCATCGCCGTCGCCTCCGTCGCCCTCTCCCTCGCCGCGGCCGTCTTCGCCATCATCCCCGGCATCACCATCGATGCCATGACCGATCCCCGCATCCGCAACATCGTGCTCCG
The DNA here is from genome assembly GCA_022703255.1 of Myxococcota bacterium. Classification (GTDB taxonomy): domain Bacteria; phylum Myxococcota_A; class Polyangia; order Polyangiales; family Polyangiaceae; genus JACRCQ01. The sequence goes on from JAKLDZ010000042.1 coordinate 7,799, forward strand.
CTTGTTCGCCCTCGGGATCCCCGGCTTCGCCGCGCTGCTCGTCGTCATGCACCTCGTCTGGGGGTGGGCCCTCGACAAAGGAGCCTGCCGTGTCGGCGCACGCTCCCACCGCTCCCAGGCCCTCCGATTCGGCCTCTACAGCACCGGCCTCGACCTGATGACCTCGCCCGTCGGCCTGCTCTACGCCCTGCTCGCCGAAGGCGGCAGAACCGCCGCGAAACTCCTGCCCGCTGCCGTCGAGGTCCCGCGGATCGCCACCAACGCCCTGCTCCGACGCGTCTACCACCTCGCCGACCTGCCCGCCGCCAGAGCACGCAAGTTCAGCACCATCACCGTCTCCGTGCTCGCCCCCGTCCTCGTCCTCGGCACGATGATCGCGCTAGTCGCGTCCCTGTTCCTCTGATGCCCCTGCCGTCCCAGGCCCCACCGTCGTGAACACCGATTCCGACGACGGCGCCGCCGCATGGCACCCCGCACAGTCTCGCAACGTCCCCGCTCGCAGCACCGCTCCGTCGGACGCGGCCACCGCGTAGCACCAGCCGCTGCCTCGTCGCTCCATCGCAAGCACCGGGCCGGGAGAGCGATCCGTGTTGCGTCGGTGCTCGGCCACCCACAACGATCCCGGTTCGGCTCGCGACCTCACCGCCTTGTCGTTGGCGCGAACCGTCGCCGTGTACTGCCCGCCGGCATGTCCCAACGAAACGAAGTCGCCGCGAACCGCCAACAGATGCGCGAGATCCGCGGGCTTCAGCGAGGGCATCGGCGGGTGGAGGCAGTCTACGGTCTCTGCCTCGCCGCTCGGACTCGTTGACGACGAAGCCGCGGCGGTCAGTGGGGATGCGAGCGCAGCCTCGCGCTCGACGTGCGCCGGCGGCGATCCATGGGGAGCCGTTGCGCGCGGCAACAGACACCCGCTCGCGGCTCCGAGCAGGAGCGCGAAGGGGAGACGTCCGGGGGCGAATCTCAGAAGAGCGCTCCGACGTTGACGGCGACCGTGTACTGCTTCGGCACGCCCTTCAGATCCCGGTCGTCGCCGTTGGCGGCCGCCGGATCCACCAGATCGGTGATGTACTGCACGCCGAGGAACACCATCTCGTAGCGGTACTGGCCGCCCACGATCAACCGCTGACGCTTCAGCCGCACGGCGTCGAACACGAACGTGTTGTTGAAGTCCAGCGGGCTGCCGCCGTTGCACACGGGCTGGCCGTCGTACGGGCGCGGCTGCGGGTTGCCGTTCACATCGGTCCCCGGCATCGGCGTGCCCGGTGTGCCCGGAACGTTGGGGCCTACGTAGCCGCACTGACGCACCGGATCGGTGTTCGGCGTCGTGTCGATGAGCCCCGAATCGCCGAAGATCCACGCCATCTGCCAGCCGGCATAGGGCGTGAAGACCGACGAGTCGGCGATCGTGAACGGCTTGGAGAGCTTGACGTCGAGGCTGACCGTCGTGAGCTGCAACTGAGGCGTGCCCGTGATCGTGCGCACGCCACCGCCCACCGCGAGATCCGGCAGCACGCCGAGCACGCCGCTGCGGAACCCTTCGAGCAGCGCCATGCGCACGTCGGCACCGATGATCATGAAGCTCGTGTGCGACATGTACCCGAGCACACCCGCGAGCTCGAGCCCGAACGGGAACCCCTTGCGCACGCGGGCGAAGTACGTCTGCGCAAACGAGTCCGGGCTGTTGTTCCGGATGCTCGCCTGGTTCGTGTTCGGATCGATCGGCCCCTGCGTGCCGAGCTTCATGTAGTCCGCGCCCTTGTCCAGCGACGTGAACGCGCCTTCCAGACTGAGCTCGAAGCCGCCGTAGCCGGTCGTCCTCGCCGAATGCATCGACGTCGGCGCGAGCGCGAACCCGTACTGGTTCACGAGCCGCTTGAACGCTACGTCGTCGGCAAGACACTCCCCGGCCATCTGGTTCCACGCGCCCACGCTGCCGTAGCCGGTCGGCGTGGCCACCTGATGACAAGCCGGATTGCGCACGAGCCGCTCAAGGGCCGGATCCATCGGCTCGGCTAGCGCTTCCTTCGGGATTGCGATCAGCGACAGAACCGCGGTCGCCACCGCGAGCAGGCCTCGTGCACGCATGGTTTCTCCGGGCAAGAAGGCTACTTTCCCCGTAGTGACTGCGTCAAGCGCTCCGTGCCCTGCCCACGCCGATTGCCCCGGCTCGGCGGTCCCCCGCCCCGCGACCGCTGGCGTGCCAGGCTCCACAGCGGTATGCGCTCGCCATGCCCGGCCGCCTCCGCGCTCACCCCCTCGAGCTCCCCCTGCAAGTCGTGCTGATCGAGCCCGAGATCCCACAGAACACCGGCAACATCGCCCGCCTCTGCGCCGCTACCGCTTCCCCGCTGCACCTCGTCGGACCCCTCGGCTTCCGCATCGACGAGAAAGCCGTCCGCAGGGCTGGCCTCGACTACTGGCACCTCGTCGACCTGCACCGCCACGTCTCCCTCTCCCACTTCCAGCACGCCTGCCCCGGCGCCAACCTCTTCCTGTTCAGCGCCCATGCCCCGCGCTCCTATCTGGAGGCGCCCATCGGCCCAGGCGACGCCCTGGTCTTCGGGCGCGAATCGGTCGGACTCCCCGCCGAGCTCCTCGCCGCCCACGCCCCCCGCGTCTTCGCCGTCCCGACCCTCGGCGCCGTGCGCTCCCTGAACCTCGCCAACTCCGTCGGCATCGTCCTGTTCGAAGCCCTCCGCAGGCTCGGCGCCATGAACCAGACCTTCGTCGACTAGCGCCCCGCACAAAAGCCAACGCGCACCATCGGGCCGCGAAAGGATTCGCCGATGATGCGCGCGGGCTCTGCTTGCTGTTCAGGGAGGAGGTAACGAGATGCTTGGGCTGACGAATCTCCTTGGGTTGTGGGCTCTGAGCAGCTTCGCGGTCGCTGCTCCGTCGTGTCTCATCCACTTCAACCTCCGGTCCGTCGATCTGTTCCCACCCCGGAGATTTTTTTTGCGAAGGGAACTCTCTTGCCCGACGGGCCGAGGAAGGCTAGCTTGCGTCGGTCCGCGGGCCTCGAAGCCCGCACGACCTCGCGCCACTAGCTCAGCTGGATAGAGCGTCAGCCTCCGGAGCTGAAGGCCACTGGTTCGAATCCAGTGTGGCGCGCGATTGGGGGGAAAGAAGTAAGGGGAAGGCGGAGAGTGGGGCTCGTCGTCGGGCTCACCGGCCACGCGCGTGCGGACGCTTCACCCGCAGCTCGTCACGCGATACCGCTCCGTCGCCGTTCTTGTCCGCGTGCGAGAACCACCTCGGTACGTTCGAGGTGAACTCGGCCTGCGAGATCTTGCCGTCCTTGTTCGCGTCGAGATGCGCCATCATCCCGCCGCCCATCGGCCCACGAGGTCCGCGTGCTTCGGGCGCCTGCCCCTCGGGACGCTGCCCGCCCATCCGCTGGTGCATCGCCTGCAACTCCGACTGCTCCACCAGCCCGTCCTTGTTCGCGTCGACCCGATCGAAGTGCTCTCGCATCCGCTCCGGCGCCTCGTCCTTCGACAGCTTGCCGTCGCCGTTCTTGTCGAGCTGCTTGAACATCTCCGGTCCACCGCGATGCTCACGCCGCGCTCGCAGCTCCTGCTGGTCCACGAAACCGTCCTTGTTCGCGTCGACCCGATCGAAGTGCTCCCGCATCGGCTCCGGCGCCTCGTCCTTCGAGAGCTTGTCGTCGCCGTTCTTGTCGAGCCGCTTGAACATCTCCGGCCCGCCACGTCGCCCGCCCATTGCCCGAAGCTCCTGCTCCTCGAGCTGACCGTCCTTGTTCGCATCCATCGCGGTGAACCGGGCGATCGACGCGGCCTGCGCCTCGGCCAGGGTCACCTTCCCGTCCTTGTCGCCGTCCGCTTCCGCGAACATCTTCCCGCCGAATCCCTTGCCCCCGGGCCCCCGTGCGCCGAGCTCTTGCTGCACGGCGTCCGTGTCTTCTGCCGGACTGCCCGGGTCTTCGGAGCCGCTCTGGGTTGCGACGGTGCAGCCGGCTGCGAAGGCGGCGACGGCGAACATGGCGACAATCGACAATCGGATCTTCATGGTCTTGCCTCTCCGGGGCCTGGCTTTTTTGTGCCCCCGTGTCTCGTTTCGCCTCTTCAACGCCGTCTCGAGGGTATCCCGTCGGGCTTTTTTTTCTCCGCCCCCCACCGTCGCGTCACGGACGCTTCTTCGGCACCCACGCCCACACCATCTCGCACACGACAGGCTCCTGCCCTTCGTCGTCGTGAGCGCGCACGCCGACCGTCACCTCTCCCTTGTCCTGCGTCGCCATCTCGTCCCGCTGCTCTTGCGTCAGCCATGCGTCCACGTGCAAAGCACCCTTCAAGCGCTTCTTGTACTGCACCTGCATCGACTTGATCACCGGCACCCGCGAGTCGGGCAGGTTCATCGCCACGACGAACCCCGTCGCCGTCTCCGCCGCCAGCGCCATCGCCGCGGCGTGCACACCGCCAATGTGATTGCGCACGCACCGACGATTGCCCACCGTCACGCGAACCCGCTCGGACGTCATCTCGACGATCTTCACGCGCGCCGTGCCAACGAAGGGCACCACGCTCCGCATGAGCGCCGTGATCGCTTCGCTCCGCACCGGTGATGGAAGCTTCGACAGCCCGTCGATCAGTCTCCGCAGTCTTCCTGTCTCGTGCATCGTGCGCCTCCCCGCGGGGCCGATTCGACGAACCGCACCCAGCGTCCTCCGATGAGCCTTTCGTGGGGAACGTAGCGGGCCTTGTAGCGCATGGGACGGCAGCCCTCGATGTACAGCCCCAGGTACAGCCACCGCCACCCCGCATCGCGGCACATCAGCAGCTCACGCAGGATCGCATACGTCCCCGGACTGCTCGCCGCGTCCCGCGGATCCCAGAAGCAGTACACCGCCGACACCGCCTCGTGACCGCAGTCGAGGATCGACAGCGCCACCAGACGATCGTCGTCCCGATCCCGGACCTGCAGCTCGAAGGTGCTGACACACGAGCGCGCAAAGGCGCCTTCGTAGCTCGAGGGATCGTGCGACTCTCCCTCCTGCGCGAGCCCGCGCAGGAGCTTGTGACGCTCGTACAGCAGGAACTTCTCGGGCGCGTACGAAGGCTCCTCGATCGCGATCCGGAAGCGCGCGTCGCCATGGCGCAGCACCCTGCGTTGCGATGCGCTCGGCTCGAACGCGTTCGCATCGACCCGGATCGGCTCGCACGCGACGCACCCCGGGCACTCCGTGCGGTACAGGAACGGACCGATCCTGCGATCCCCGGCCCGAAGCCTCGCGTCGAACGCCGCCTCGGACAGGAACCTCACCGGCATCCGCAGCGGCGCCCGCATCTGGCGCCCGGGCAGATACGGGCAGTCGTGCGGCTCGTCGTGCACGATCAGCTCGTCATCGACTCCCTCCGCTGCAGGCCGATGCACCTCCATGCCTGCCCCGCTCAGCCGCGACGAGCAGTCCGCGCGCCGCGTCGCAACCTCGCCAGCCCGAGCAACGCAAGCACCGTCCACGCTGCCGCATGCCACCCGCTCCGTCGCGCTCCCGACGGCACCTCGCACGCGCATCCTCCCCCTTCGACCTCCAACAGCGTCGGCTCGATCGGCGTGACCCCTCTGCCTCCGTCGTCCAGCGAAGCGTCCCCCACCGAACCTCCGTCCTGCGGGGCCGCCCCGTCTGCCGATGACTCCCCTTGCACGTCGTTCCCTGCCTCCGCCACCGCATCCGCTTGTGCGACGACGTCCGGCTGCGCGTCCGTCCCGGCCTCCGGTCCTGGCTCGGGCCCCGATTCGGTGCCCGCCTCCGGTCCCGGTTCGGTGCCCGCCTCCGGTCCCGGTTCGGGTCCTGGCTCCGGCCCCGGCTCCGGGAGCGTTCCCTGGCAGCCCGAGGTGTCGAGGGCGCAGGTCGACGGGTCGCACGCGAGCTGCCCGCCGGTGTAGCCGAGAGCCATGCAGGTCTTGCCGCCGAGATCCGCGCCGTCGCACTGCTCGAACAGCACCTGCTGCGCCTTGCCGTCCCCGCACGCGGACGCGATCTGCATCGTCGTGCAGTGCACTGCGCCGCCCTGCGCCACGATCTCCGACGAGTCGATCCCGACGACCTCGTAGTCCGGGCCGAGGATCGACTGGTAGACCGCGAGCGCCGCGTTGTCGTAGTTCGATTGCGCGTAGGTCGGGACCAGCACGCGGTGATTCACGATCACCGAGTTGGTGTAGGTACGGTAGGTCCAGAACGTGTTGATCGTGGGGATCACCACGCGGTGCACCACGAAGGGGTCGTCGTCGACATTGGTGGAGGACTGCAGCTTGGCCACGTTCTGCTCGACGATCGCGTCGGCCTGCCCGTTGTTGCCGGTGGTGCTCGGCAAGTCGATCACGAGGATGTCGGTCGGCGTGAGGAGCTTCGAGTACATGTCCACGTGGCCGGTGCCCGTGTTGGGCGGGGGCGTGAGCCAGATGAACTTCTTGCACCCGGCGTATTGGCCGAGGAGCTGCTCGACCTCCTGCACGGTGTCCGCCTGCGGGTTGCCCGCCTTGTCGTTGTCGCTCGCGATGTCGTTGGACAGGATGCACGTGCCCCGTCCGTCGGTCTGGAAGTTCCCCCCCTCCATGTACAGCTTGGCGTCGTCCGACGGCGCGTGATCCTCTCCCTCGAGGCCGTAGCGGTTCACCGATGCCTGGCCGGCGAGGAATCCCGCCACGGCGTCGTCGAGGGGACGCTTGTCGTAGTAGTGCAGGTCGACGAACGCCAGGTGTCCCGGCTGGCCCTGCTCATAGAGCGAGAGCGGACCGAAGTCCCGGGACCACTTGGCGTTCAAGCCAGGGGAGTGGCGCAGCACGCGCACACGCGACAGGTCCACGCCCCGGGTGGCCAGAAATGATTCGTAGGACGAAGCATCCTGGCGTGTGAGCACGATCGCGCCGGCCCCCTTGGGCCTGGTTCCCTCGTCGATCATCGACAGGAGCATGTCGAGCTCCTGCGCCCAGATGTCGTCCTGCCAGTCCCCTTCGGTCACCAGGAACGCGGCCACCGGCTCGAACTCGGCGGGCACGCGGTATCCGGTGGGAGGCGGCAACGGAGCTGGCGCGCCGGGGACGGCGCCCGGTGGGGCCTTGCGACGCGGCGCCATTCGTTCGGCTCGCGTCTCCCACGCAGGCAGCGTCCCGGGACGAAGCTGCGCCTCGCGCGCTTGCAGCACCGCCTCGTCGTCGGCTCGCGCCATCGAAGGCGTGACGATCCACGCCAGCGTCGCTGCCACCACAGAGCCTGCCACCGGAGCTGAGAAGGAGGGCTTCATTCGCTCCGGCATCTTACCCGCTCGAGGTCGTGCGAGCACACCGCCTTTCGATCGCACGTGGGGAGCGCCGGCGCAGAGAGCCGCGGCGCCCCGCCTACGCGAGCGCGGCGTCCGGCTCGATCACGCAGGGCTGCTCCCTTCGGAGAAGCTCCCGCTTGCGCTCGACGCCCCATCGATAGCCGGACAACTTGCCGTCGGCTCGCAGCACGCGATGACAGGGGATCACCACGGCGACCGGGTTGGAGCCGCACGCGCTTCCCACGGCGCGCACGGACTTGGGCGCCCCGATGCGCTCGGCCAGCTCGGCGTAGGTGATCGTCGCGCCCGAGGGAATCTCGCGAAGCGCCTGCCACACCTGCAACTGGAACGGAGTGCCGTGCAGATCGAGCGGCAGCTCGAGCACGCCTCGCGGAGCCTCCACCAGCGACACCACCCGCGAAGCCAGCTGCTCGACCTGCTCGTCGCCGGCAACGACGTGCCACCGCGGGAAGCGTTGACGAAGCTCTTGCTCCAGCTCCCGGGGCTCGTCGCCGAGCATGACCGCACAGACTCCCCGGTCACTGGAAGCGACCAGGACCGAGCCCAACGAGCTGTTCGCAACGACGAAGAGGATCCGCAGGTCGCGTTCCGCCGCCGCTGCGTCCAGCGTGTCTCGTGCGGTGGACGATGCTCGTCGTTGGGATTTGCGCGCGCTGCTCATCGGACGCTCCTCTACCCCCTCACGACCTCTGCCACGAATCTCGCCGTGATCGCCGCCCTCTGGCCGCCCAGGGCGATCTGCGCGACCTGCTCCCTGACGATCGGGCTGCGGTTTCCTGCGCGGAAGATCCTGTCGAGCAGCCACGGCATCGAGAACGCGCGTCCGAGCCAGTCGTTGAGGCGCATCATCCTCCCGAACGTGGCCTCGCAGGCGCGCTCATGGCTCGCAAGCGCCGCTGCCCCGAAGTCCCCGCCCCGCGCGGCGTCTGCTACGGCCTCTCCCGCCAGCTCCCCCGACTCCATCGCCAGGTCGATGCCCTCTCCCGTCAACGGGTTCACCAGCCCTGCCGCATCGCCCGCGAGCAGCGCACGATCGAATACGCAAGGGCCCCACGCGGCGCTGTAGGGCAACGGGCAACCCAGCGCCCGTCCGGCGGGCCTGGCTCCACGCAGGGCCTCGCGCACCGACGGCGCGTCGAGGAAGCGTTCGAATACCGCAGTCAGCGACTCGCCCCGCGCCTTGAGACGATCGGCACGCACCCCCACCCCCACGTTCGCGCACCCGCCTGGCAACGGAAACACCCAGCCGTAGGCCGGAAGCAACGCCTTGTCCCACACCAGCGTCAGCGCACCCGGATCCGGCAGCTCCACGTTCTCGAACACCGCCCGCATCGCCTGCGCGATCCGCGTCGCTCCCGGCCTGCTCACCCCGAGCGCGCGCCGAACCGTCGAGTGCACGCCGTCGCACCCGACGATCACCGACGCGTCGATCCGGTCGCCGTTGGCCAAGGCCACCCGGACGGTTCCGTTCGAGCGCTGCAGTCCGTCGACGGCCACGCCTTCGATCAGCTCGGCGCCGCACCGGAGGGCCTCCTCGAGCAGGAGCGCGTCGAGCACGGACCGACGGATCGTGAGCGCCTTGCCTCCGAACACCGCGGGCGGGAGCTTCGCCCGGAGGACCACGCCTCCGGGGGAAACCAGGTGTCCGCGGAGCACCTCATGGCCCTGGTCCTGGAGCCGAGGCAGCAACCCCACGCGCGCCAGGCTTCGGACCGCACGTGGGGTGCAGGCTTCTCCACAGACCTTGTCGCGAGGGAGGCGATGCCGCTCGACCACGATGGTGCGCAGGCCGGCCGCAGCGGAGACGCGGGCAGCCGAGGCGCCAGCCGGACCGGCGCCGATGACCACGACGGTGGGTCGCGACGCGCCCATTTCAGAATCCGTCCGCCTCCGGCTCGACGCAGCCCTGCCTGATGGTGATGCGGGCGTTTCTTGCGAGCCCGACGATCTCGGGGGCGCGTCGCGGCATCATCGCCATGCCCAGGAAGGCCTGCTCCTGCTTGCCCATCTCCTCCAACCAGTGCTGCACCGCGTCGAGAAGACGATCGGGCGCGGGGTGCAAGGGATGGGGCGAGAGCAGCTCCGAGGTTCCTATCTCGTCGATCTCGTACGGAGCCTGGGCTCCTCCCCTCCTCAACACGAAGCTCGAGTCCACACTCACCGCGAGCCCGATCCCCGCCCCCTGCGCAGCGAGCGTGCGCACCAGGTTCGCGAGCATCGGCTCGATCTCCTCGTCGAGCCAGCCATCGGGGTCGACTTCGATCGCCATTCGCAGATGGCGCGACACGGGGTCGACGACGTAGATGGACTGGACGGGGGTGGGCATGGCGGAGGGCGGGCATGCCATCGCGGGGCCGCCCGCGCAACGCCCTTGCGCACCCGGGCCGCGCCCGCTAGGTTATGCGCCCCCCTCGGAGTCCCGACTCCCGGAGCAAAGCCATGGCACGCGTTACCGTAGAAGATTGCCTCGAGCGCGAAGAAAATCGCTTCGCTCTCGTCGTCCTGGCCGCCCACCGCACTCGCCAGCTCATGAAGGGGGCCGCCCCTCTCGTCCGCGCCAAGAACAAGGCCGCGGTCGTCTCCCTGCGCGAGATCGCTGCCGGCAAGGTGCACTTCAATCGTGGCAGCGGCGAAGTGGTCGACGAGTGGCTGGCCACCCTGCCCGGCACCCATTGCGGAAACACCCCCTGATCCACCGCGCTTCGGCTCGTCCGCGCATCGTGTCCCTTCGGCCCCTTCGCGGCCCGTCGCGCCTTCTCCGCTGACACCCACGTGATCCGCTTCGACCCGTCCCACGACAAGGAGCTCGAAGAGGGCTCCAGAGCCCACTACCGCGAGCCCCTCTACTACGCGAAGAGCTACGCCCGTCGCACCGAAGACGTCGCCTACTACCGCTCCCTCGCCGTGCAAGATGGCGGCCCGATCCTCGAGTACGGGTGCGGCGCCGGTCGCATCGCCCTGCCCATCGCGCGACAGGGCATCCGGGTCGTCGGCGTCGACCTGTCCCGCGAAATGCTCGATGCCTTCCGCGTCCGCCTGAAGAGGGAGCCGGAGGCCGTCCGCGACAACGTCCGGCTCGTGCGCGGCGACATGCGCTCCGTCCGCCTCCGCGAGCGCTTCCCCCTGGTGCTGTGCACGTTCAACACGCTGCTGCACCTGTACGATCGGCAGGACGTCGAGCGGTATCTCGCCCGGGTCCACGCGCACGTCACGCCGCGCGGGCGGTTCGTCTTCGACGTCTCCATGCCGAGCGCCGCCGAGTTGGCTCGCGATCCGAACCGCGCGTACCGAGTGCCGCCGATGCGCTGGCCCGCCACCGGACAGCTTGTCCGCTATGCCGAGTACTTCGACTACGATCCCGCTCGTCAGATCCTGTACGTGACGATGCACTTCGAGCCCGTGGACGATCCGCAGGCTGCCTGGAGCACGCTGCTGGCGCACCGGCAGTACCAGCCCCGCGAGCTCGAGGCGCTGCTGCACTACAACGGCTTCGAGGTCGAGCAGATCCTGAGCGACTTCGGACCCGGCCCGCTCGACCGCTACACCGACTCCGCCGTCTGGGTGGCGCGCCCGCGCAAGCGATCGTCGCCGTCCAGGCGAGTCCCTCGCCCGTCTTGACTTTCGAGCCGGAATTCCACGACTATCGACCGTCCAAGTCGGAGATGCCCGTGCCGTTGTCAGCCCTGGCAGAAGCCTGTCGTCGCGTCCTGCTCGGAGCCTTCCTGGCTCCCTCCTTCGTCGTCCTCCTGTCCTCCCTCGCCGTCGCTGCCCCCACCTCCGCGGAGCTCGACACGGCACGCAAGCTCTTCGCCGAAGCCGAGAAGGATCAGGACGCAGGTCGATGGGACTTCGCGCTTCGCAAGCTGCTGGGGGTAGCTTCGATCAAGGAGACCCCGGGCGTCCGGTTCCACATCGGCAACTGCCAGGAGAATCTCGGTCGCCTCCTGGAGGCTCTCGACAGCTTCCAGCGAGCCCAGAGTCTTGCCGAAGACCAACGCACCAAGGACGTCATCGCTCTTGTCGGGCCCAGGATCGAGCACCTGCGCAAGCGCATTCCCACGCTCACCGTGCGGGTGACCGGAGTCCAGGGCGAGGTGTCCGTGCAGGTCGACGACAAGCCGATCGACTCCACGTTGCTCGGGACACCCATCGGTTTCGATCCGGGAGAGCACGTGGTGCTCGTGCAGTTTCCGGGCGAGGCTCCGCTGCGTCGCTCCGTTGCACTGGCGGACTTCCGAGGAGAAACCATCGAATTCTCCCGCCCCGGCCCCTCGCCGATCGCCTCCAATCGCCCCGTCTCCCCGGTCGCGGAGTCTCGCGACACCGCTTCGGGGCCTTCCATCCCCACTGCGGCGTGGCTCTCCTTCGGCGGTGCAGTCGCCTTGGGTGTCGGAGGCTGGCTCTCGTATCGGAAGGCCGGCCAGATCGCCGACGATTCCTTGGACGCCTGCGCGCGTGCGCTCGCGTGCGATCCCGAACGCGCCGACACGGTGCGTCGCTACGACGCGCTCGCGTTGGGCCTCTGGTCCGCGGGTGCGGTGGCCGTGGGGACGGGGGTGGTGTTGACGTTGGTTTCCTCTCGATCCGCGTCCGCGCCGAAGGTCTCCGTCCACCCCTCGGGGGTCACCGTGCACGGGGCGTTCTGATGACCGCGCGTTCCTTTTTCGGTCTGGCTGTTGCGATCGCGACGACGTGTGGCGTCGGGTGTTCCTCGGATCTCTTTCACGAGACGGAATGGCCCACGCTGTGCGATCTCGAGCCGGATGCGCCGGAGTGCGTGCAGGGCGAGGCCGGCACGGGCGATGAGGACTCGGGGGCCGGGGGCGGCGGCGCCAGCGATGCGGCCCTCGATTCCCCGATGGATTCGGCCACTTCTGACGCTACCGACGCGAACGACCCGGAGTAGTCCCTCCGCGTTTGACACTCGTCGCGCTCGATCACTATTCTGCTTCGCCGCCGGTCGGTCCGTCTCGACGGTTCCCTCCCACTCGGAGCTCTGGATGTCCACCAAGGTCCTCGTTTTCGAGAGTGACAAAGCCTTCGCCAACGAGCTCGTCTTCGAGCTCGGCAGGCTCGACTGCGAAGTGAGTGTCGTCGATGACGGCAATCAGGGGTTGCAGCTCGCCGCTGCCGACAGGCCCGATCTCGTGCTGCTGTCCATCGAGCTGCCGCGCATGAACGGCTTCTCGGTGTGCAACAAGCTGAAGAAGGATCCGCTCCTCAGGGAAGTCCCGCTCATCATCATGTCCTCGGAATCGAGCGACGAGACCTTCGAGCAGCATCGCAAGCTGCGCACCCGCGCCGAGGACTACGTTCACAAGCCGATCGCGTTCGCCGATCTGCTCGACCGCATCCGGGCCCTCGTCGCCATCGGCCCCGGCGAAGGCGGTGACTCCTTGGAAGACGCCATCGTCATCGACGACGAGATCGCGTACGACGACTCGGCCGATGCGGGCGCCATGACGGTGGAGCCTCTCGACACCGTACCGCCGAGCAATTCGCCGAGCCCCTTCGACGGCGTCGATCCCGATGTCGAGCGCTTCGCCGAGGATGCCTTCGATCGCCTCATGGATTCCACCGGCGTCTCGCCTGCCGTCGACTTCTCCGGCGCCCCCGTCGAGCCTCCCCCCCCGTCGCGTCCTGCTCCAACCGGCTCCGTGCGCCCCCCCGCCCGCTCCGTGCGTCCCCCTGCCGCTGTCGTCGACACCGTCGAGCTCGACCGCGCACGCGCCGAGCTCGACCGCAGCCGCGCCGAAGTCGATCAGGTTCGCACCGAGCTCGAGCGCTACCGGAGCGAGACCGTGCGACTCGAGAGGGAGCTCGTCACCGCCCAGAGCGAGGCGCAGCGACTCCAGGAAGAGTCCTCGCGGCTGACCGAGAGCGACGCGGAGATCGAGCGTCTGCAGCGGCAGGTCGAAGAGCTCAAGACCCGCGCGGGCGGCGGAGCTGCTCGCGGAGGCGTCTCGAGCCGCGAGTTCCTCGACCTCCGCGAAGCGATGAACAAGAAGGACAAGGAGATCCTCTCGCTGCGCGATCAGATGTCGCACAAGGAGCGGGAGATCATCGAGGCGCGCGACGCCAGCCTCGCGCTCGAGCGCGAGAAGGCCGACCTCAACGACAAGCTCCTGGCGTTCGAAAAGGACCTGATGGATGCGCGCGCGGCGTCGGACGCCGTACAAGCGCAGATCGACCAGAAGAACCAGGAGATCGCTGCCCTCGCCAAGTCCCACGCGGAAGCGCTCTCCGACCGCGATGCCAAGGTGACCGCTGCCGCCGCGGCCCACGCTGCCGCACTCGCGGCCGCCGCCAAGGCCGCCGACGATTCCCTCGCGACCCTCCGCTCCGAGCTGCAGAACCAGCACGACCGCGCCCTCGCCGACCTGCGCGATCGTCTCGACGACGATCACGGCAAGGCGATCGCCCGTGCGCACGAAGAAGCAGCATCCTCCCTCGCTGCCCGCGAGAAGGAGCTCGAGTCATCCCACGCTGCGCGCGTCGCCGAGCTCGAGTCGCGCATCCGCGGACTCGACTCCGACCTCGCTTCCGCCAACAAGTCCCTGGCCGAAGCGAAGGAGGCCATGGCGGCCTCGGAGGCCGATCGCGATCGACGCATCGCCGACCTCGAGGGTGAAGTCGCACAGACTTTCGAGCAGCTGTCCAACACCCGCGAAGCGAAGCAGAAGTCGGAGGCGGAGCGCGACGAGCGCATCCGTGGGCTCG
>JAKLDZ010000420.1 GCA_022703255.1 Myxococcota bacterium
CGGACGAGTACCGCTCGCCGGCGTTCAAGGAAGTGACGGCTGGGGTAGTGATGAGAGAGCGCCGGGGGCCTGCGCGCACGGAGCTGGACGACGCGGAAGCGGAGCGCATGGCGCAGGGGGACGCGCTGGTTGCGGATCCGAACGCGTATCGTTCGCCGGGGTTTCGGGGGAGTGGGGAGCAGGAGTACCGGTCGCCGGCGTACGGCGGAGCCGGGCTGCGCGGGCGGGGGCGTCGGGTGACGTACCAGGGGATTTGCGCGAAGTGCGGGGCGACGGCGCACGTGCCGTTCGAGCCGACGAGCGGGCGCGAGGTACTGTGTCGCGGGTGCTACGCGGAGAAGCGCGGGTTGCCGCCGGAGGATGGCGGCGAGACGGGGATGTGAAGGCAGTGAGGAGCGAGGTCGCGCGGAGCTCCGGCGTGCTAGTGTGGCGGCCAGTGAGCTGAAGGAGCGAAGGGTGTCGCCCCGAACGAGTCGCAAGGGACCAAGCCGCAGCATTGAGGCATCGGAGCAGGAGGAGGCGCAATCGTCTTCGCAGGCCGAGGAGCAGTCTTCGGAAGCGGAGGCCTCGGGCGACGACGACGACGCCCTTGCGCCGAACGACGAGGAGCTGATCGAGGCGCAGGCGGAGGTGGTGGAGGAGTCGGTCCAGCCCCGGTCAAAGGCTGCGACGCCGGCACCGTCGGAGGACTCGTCGCACGCGCTGGCGCGCTTCGATCCCTTGCAGGCGTACCTCAGGGAGATCCAGCGTCATTCGCTGCTGACGCCCGACGAGGAGCACTCACTGGCGACGCGCTACACGGAGACGGGGGACGTGGAAGCGGCGGCGAGGCTGGTGACGTCGAACCTGCGGCTGGTGGTGAAGATCGCGTACGAGTACCGTCGCGCGTACCGCAACATCATGGACCTGATCCAGGAGGGGAACATCGGGTTGATGCAGGCGGTGAAGAAGTTCGATCCGTCGCGGGGCGTGAAGCTGTCGTCGTACGCGGCGTGGTGGATCCGGGCGTACATCCTGCGGTTCATCCTCAACAACTGGCGGCTGGTGAAGCTCGGCACGACGCAGGCGCAGCGCAAGCTGTTCTTCAACCTCAACAAGGAGAAGGCGCGGCTGTCGGCGCTCGGCATCGAGCCCACGTCGCTCGAGATCGCCAACAGGCTCCAGGTCGAGGAGAGCGAAGTCGTCGAGATGGACAAGCGGCTCTCGTCGGGAGAGGCGTCGCTCGACGCGCCGGTGGGAGACAACGACGGTCGGCCGATCAGCCGTGTGGAGATGATGGCGTCGCCGGATCGGCGTCAGGACGTGATGCTGGCGGACGATCAGTACCACGCGATGGTACGGGAGCGGCTCGACGCGTTTCGCACGAGGCTGCGCAACGAGAAGGACATTGCGATCTTCGAGGAGCGGCTGTTGGCGGCGGAGCCCAAGACGCTGCAGGAGATCGGGGAGCGGTTCGGCATCTCGCGCGAGCGGGTGCGTCAGCTCGAGGCCCGGCTGACGAAGCAGCTGCGCGAGTATCTGCAGGAAGAGCTGGGCGACGCAGTCGACGCGGGGTGATTGTGGGAACGGGGACGTTGACGGTGGTGCCGACGCCGATCGGCAATCTCGGGGACATCACGTTGCGAGCGGTGGAGGTGCTACGGAGTGCGTCGCACATCGTGGCGGAGGACACGCGCCACAGCCGCAAGCTGCTGAGCCACCTGGAGCTGGACGGGACGAAGCTGTCGCGTCTGGATGCGCACGCGACGAGCTCGGATGTGGAGCAGGTGTTGCGGTGGTTGCGCGACGGGGAGGACGTAGCGTTGATCACGGACGCTGGGACGCCTGCGGTGAGCGATCCGGGGACCGCGATGGTTCGTGCGGCGATCGATGCCGGGATCGAGGTGAGCGCGTTGCCTGGGCCGTCGGCGGTCACGACGGCCGTGGCGGGCTCGGGCCTCGTGGAGGGGCCGTTCCGGTTTGTGGGGTTCCCGCCTCGGGTGGGGCTGGAGCGGGCGAAGTTCGTCGGAGAGCTGGCATCGGCGCCGGAGCCGTGCGTGATGTTCGAGTCACCGGAGCGGATCGCGCTGCTGTTGCAGGAGCTTGCGACGGCGATGGGAGCGCGTCGGGTGGTGGTGGGGCGGGAGCTGAGCAAGCTGCACGAGGAGTGGATCCGGGGGACGCTGTCGGAGGTGGCAGCGCAGGAGCGGGAGTGGATGGGGGAGATCACGGTGGTGATCGGGGCGTGGGAGCCTGGGATGGGGGAAGGGCCGGACGACGAGAAGATCGACGCACGGATCGACGAGGAGCTTGCGAAGGGGGCGCACACGCGCACGCTCGCCGAGAAGATCGCGGCGTGGAGCGGGCGTCCGAAGCGGGAGATCTACGAGCGGGTGGTGGAGCGCAAGAACCGGGGGTGAGGCGCAGACGCGGGGAGAGGTGGGGCGGAGCTCAGGGGGAGACGCCGAGGCGCGCGGAGATGGCTTCGGCGTCGTCGAGCCATCTTCCGAGGCTGCCGCGGATGCCTTCGAGCCAGAAGGACGGGTCGCGGGGATCGAGGCCGAAGGGGGCCATGAGCTCGACGGCGTTGCGGGTGCCGCCTGCGCGCAGCAGCTCGAGGTACATGGGTTCGAAGTCCTTGCCGAAGCGTCCTTGCACGGCGAAGAGCGACTGGGTGAACAGCTCGCCGAAGGCGTAGGCGTAGACGTAGAAGGGGCGCAGGAAGTGGGTCACGTAGGCCCAGAGGTTGTCGGCGTTGTCGTAGGTGAACAGGTCGCCGTCGGGGCCGTAGAACAGGCGGGTGACATCGAGCCAGATGGCGGAGAGCTCTTCGACGGTGAGGCGGGCCTGGCGGCGTCGCTCGTGCACACGCTGCTCGAAGTGGGAGAACGAGATCTGGCGCACGACTGTGTTGATATGGTCGGCGCACTTGTCCATGAGCAGGGCGAGGCGCTGCTGGTCGCCGTCGGTGCGGTCGAGCAGGTAGCGGAAGGTGGTCATTTCTCCGAAGATCGACGCGGTTTCGGCGTAGGCCATGGGAGCGCGGAACATGAGGGCGCCCTGGGCCCGCGCGGCGAGCAGGCCGTGGGCGCCGTGGCCGACCTCGTGGGCGACGGTCATGACGTCGCGTGCGGAGCCCTGGTAGTTGAGGAAGTTGTAGGCGCGGGCGTCGCCGCCGGGCAGGAGCAGGCTGAGGTTGTAGGCGCCGCCGGTCTTGCCTGGGTAGGGAGGAGCGTCGACCCAGCGCGAGTCGAGCATCTTGCGGACGCAGTCGCGCAGGACGGGGCTGAATGATTCGTAGGCCGAGAGGACGGTAGCGACGCAATCGTCCCAAGGCACGACGCGCTGGTCGGCGAAGGGGAGAGCGGCGTTGCGATCGGACCAGGCGAGGGGGCGGACCTGCAGGTGTGCGGACAGCAGGCGGTAGTAGCGCTGGGCCTGATGCGCCCCCTCGTCGGCCACGGCCTTGTGCAGGGCGGCCACGGTGTCGTCGTCGATGCGGTTGGAGATGTTGCGCGCCGCCATGTGGGAGGCGTAGCCACGCTCGCGGTCCTCGACGGCCTTGGCGCCGACGACGACGTTGAGGGTACGGGCCATGAGGCGGTCGAAGCGCTGATCGGCGAGGCCGTGGTGGAAGGACGCGAGGGCCCCGGCCCTGCGTTGGCGGTCGCGATCGTTGCTGATCGTGTGGACGATCTGGGGGAGCGTGAGCTCCTCGCCGTCGAGGGAGAAGCGCAGCTCGGCTTCGCGCTCCTCGAGGTAGTCTCCCCACTCGTCGGGACCGTAGGGGCTGCGCAGGACCAGGGCGCGCTCGACGATCTCGGGCAGGAGGTACTTGCGGTTGGCGCGCATGTGGTCGAGCAGCGAGCGGTGGCGCAGGACCACGGGATCGGAGGCGAGCAAGGCGTCGTAGACGTCGTCGTCGAGGGCTGCGAGCTCGTGCTCGAAGAAGTTCATGTGGTCGGCATCGGCCCGGCTCAAGGCTTCGGAGACGATGCCGAGCCGCTGCTGGATGCGGGCGTTGGTGGCATCGGTGCTGCGGCGAAGCTGCAGGTAGCCCATGAGCTTGCTGGACAGCTCGGAGATCGCGGCCTGCGCCAGCAGCGCCTCTCCCAGGGTCGTGGCGAGCTTGCCGCGATGACGATCGTCGAACGCGCGCGCGCGCGCGATCAGCTCCTGCAGATCGGAGTCGAGCGAGGGATCGTCGAGGCCGGTGTACAGGTCGTCGAGGTTCCAGCGCACGTCTTCTGCGCCGGTCGCAGGCTGCCGATCCCTGGGGGGCGTGTCGGTCATGGACTGTTCGTAGCCTGATGGCGGGATTCGTAAAGGGGGCTTGTGAGCGAGGCGCGATCGAAACCGGAGCGAGGCGGTGATCCGGAACGGAGCGCGCGTTGGGAGGGCGTCGCAGAGCGAGCCAATTCCAGGCGATTCCGAGCGATTTCGTATTCATCGGGGCAGCGGCACGGCTCTGGCAGTGGGGCTCGGGTGAGGTGAGCACGATGACGATGTCGATTCGATTCTGGGGAGTCCGAGGGAGCATCGCCACGCCGGGGCCGGAGACGGCGAAGGTGGGAGGCAACACGAGCTGCGTGGAGGTACGCTGCGGCGGGACGACGATCGTGCTCGATGCGGGGACGGGGATCCGGGCGTTGGGGGACGCGTTGATCCGTGAGGGGCGAGCGGGGGTGGTGACCTTGCTGCTGTCGCACCTGCACTGGGATCACATCCAGGGGCTGCCGTTCTTCGTGCCGGCGTACCTGCCGGGGACGCGACTGGAGGTGATGGGGCCCGGGCCGGAGCGGACCTCGGTTGCCGACGTGCTCGCCGAGCAGATGAAGACGCCGGTGTTCCCGGTGCGTTTGCAGGACCTCGCCTCGCAGTTGACGATGAAGGATCTGGAGGACGGCGAGACGTTCGAGGCTGGGGCGGCGCGGGTGACGGCAGCGAGGCTGAATCATCCGGGGGGATCGCTGGGGTACCGGATCGAGTACGAGGGGTTCACGGTGGCGTACGCGACCGACACGGAGATGGGAGACGGGGTGGATGCAGCGCTGGTCGAGCTGGCGCGAGCGTTCCAGGCTGCCGAACTTGGAAATGCGGTAGCTCGTGCGCTCCACCCCCTCGGTGGGCATCTCGGGATTGAGCTGGAAGGGATGCCAGGCGACCGCCACCCGGCAATGGTGTGCGGCGAGGAGATCGAGG
>JAKLDZ010000421.1 GCA_022703255.1 Myxococcota bacterium
GGCGTCGTACTTGAACTCGCTCTCGCACGAGAGCGGCACGCGCTGCTCTCCGCCGCACTGTCCAGGAGGCGGCTGCGGGGGCTTGTTCGGGCAGCCCACGGTCAGGATCGAAAGGGCGGCCGCAGCGATCGGGAGCAACGCACGAAGAGTCGGTCGCGGGAAGGTCATGGCGCGCGAGAATACACCAGATTCCCCGCCTGCGCGCCTGCGCTCGCGCCTCGCCGGGGAACCCGGCAATCACCTGCCCGGCGTCAACGCAGCTTGCGGTGCTGCAGGCACGGAAGGCTCCCGCGAATCCGCTCCAGGGTCGCCCCCTGCACCGTGGCGCAGCACAACCCTTCGCCTTCCGAACATTGCGCGATCACCTCCCCCCACGGATCCACGATCAGGCTCTTGCCGTACGTCGCCCGGTTCGGCCCCGGGTGCTTGCCCCATTGCCCCGCCGCGATCACGTAGCACTGCGACTCGATCGCGCGCGCACGCAGCAGCACGTGCCAGTGATCCTTGCCCGTGAGCAGCGCAAATGCCGCGGGCACCACGAGGATCCGCGCCCCCTGATCCACCAGACGCCGGTACAGCTCCGGGAACCGCAGGTCGTAGCAGATGCTCAGCCCCACCCCGAACCCCTCGACCTCCACGACCACGGTCTCGCTCCCCGCCGTGCTCGACGACGACTCCCGCTGCCTCGTGCCGTCGGGAAGGTCCACGTCGAACAGGTGGATCTTGCGGTAACGGGCCGCGAGGGAGCCGTCCGGTGCGAAGACCGCGCAGGTGTTGTACGGACGTCGCGGGTCGCCCGACTCCTCGGGAAGTCCCCCGGCGATGAGCCACACCCCGGCGTCGGACGCGGTCATCGACAACGCGCGGGCCAGGCGCCCATCCGGTGGGTCGAGCTTCTCGGTCAGCGCACGCCGGCCGTCGTCCAGCCCCATGAACGCGAAGTTCTCCGGCAGCAGCACGAGCCTCGCGCCGCGACGCGCCGCCTCCAGCACCCGACTGCGTACCCGTTCGAGATTCGCGTCCGCGTCGTCCTGCGACGCCATCTGGATCGCCGCCACTTCCAGGCTGGGAGAGTTCGAGCTCATGGCCGCTGCATCGCGCGTCTTTCCCCCGGAGTCCAGAGCCCCCGCGGGATCGCGATAGGCCCCGGGGCCAACCATCGATCGCACTCCGAGGCACCGCCCCGCGGCGGTGCTACAACCCCCCCGCCATGCCCCTGACCGCAACGCTCGGCGAACAGGTTCGGCTCGAGCTTCCCGACGCGCAGGATCCCTCCGATCCCCTGCCTCCCCTCGATCCGCCGTCGGACGCGCCCCTCGTCACCGCCGCCGCCCTCGCTCGCCTCGTCCCCGAACAACCCGGCGTCGTCCACGTCGCCGGCGTCGCAGGCTCCGCCTCCGCCCTCGTCGCGCGCGCCGTCGGCCTCGCCCTCGCGCGGTCGCGACCGATCGTGTGCATCACCGCCGATCCCGATCAGGCCCGCGCCCTCGCTGCGGATCTCGCGTTCCTGTGGGGCGGGGCCGAAGGCGACGACGTCGAGGAGACCGCGCAGGGGCAGGTGCTGTTCTTCGCGGCCAACGAAGCGAGCCCCTACGCCGACGTGAACCCCGATCGTCGCGCGGCGATGTCCCGCCTCGCCACCCTGTTCCACCTCGAGCACGGGCTGCCCTTCCGCTTCCTCGTCACCAGCGCCGCCGCCCTCGTGCGCAAGGTCGTCCCCCGCAGCGCCGTCGCCGATCACTCCGCCCTCATCGCCGTGAACCAGGACGTCGATCGCGAGGCCCTGCTCGCCATGCTCGACGCCGCCGGCTACATCCGCGTGCCCCTCGTCGAGGACCCGGGCACCTTCGCCGTGCGCGGCTCCCTGCTCGACCTCTGGCCCCCGGGCTCGGAATCCCCGGTGCGCGTCGAGCTCCTCGGCGATGCCGTGCTGTCGCTCAAGCTCTTCGATCCCGACGGCCAGCGCACCCTGCGCGAGGTCCGCGATCTGTGGATCCCGCCTGCGCGCGAAGCGATCCTCACGCCCGAGCGCGCCGAACGCGCACGCGAACGCGTCCGCGCCATGTGCGACGCCGTCAACCTGCCCACCTCGCGCGCGCGCGCCCTGTCCGAAGACGTCGCCTCCGGACGCACCTTCTACGGCGCCGAGGGAATGCTCCCCGCCTGCTTCGATCTCGACCCGATCGGCGCCTATCTTCCCAGCGACTGCGTCGTGCTGATCGAAGACCCGGCCTCGGTCACGCGCGCGATCCGCGACGAGCTCGGCCGCGCGATCGCCGACGAGGCGCAAAAGTCCCGCGAGCCGCACTTCCCGATCGACGCGTTCTTCGTGGAGGAGAGCGCGGTGGATCTGTGGCTGCGCGAGCGCACGGTGCTGGCGTTGCACCGGGTCGCGGTCTCGGGCGGCGACGAGGTCACCGGGCTCGAGGAGCTTGAGCGCGCGCCCGAGGGCACCGCCACGATGGCCGCGCGCGATCACGCCGATCTCGAGCGCGCGATCCAATCGGCCCGCGCCCGCAGCGGCAAGGCCGGCGCCCTCGATCCCCTCGTGCGCAGAATCGAAGCCTGGCACGCCGCCGGACTGCGCGTCGCGATCGCTGCCCGCGCACAGACCCAGGCCGAGCGCGTGACCAGCCTGCTCAAGCACCGGCAGGTCCCCTGCCGCATGCGCACCGGCCGCTTCGATCCGTCGTGGATCGCGCAGAGCGATCCCGGTGCGGTGATCGTCGTGATCGGCGCCCTCGCCCGCGGTGTCGTCGCCGTGCTCGAAGGGCTCGTGCTCGTCACCGAAGAGGAGATCTTCGGCCATCGCGCGCGACGCCGCGCAGGACGCGCCGCCAGCTCCTCCACCTCTCGCCCGTTCCTCGAAGACCTCCGATCGCTGTCCGTCGGCGATCTCGTCGTCCATGTCGAGCACGGCGTCGGACGCTACCAGGGCCTCGTCCACCGCCTCATCTCCGGCATGACCGTGGACCTGATCGTCGTGGAGTACGCCGGCGGCGACAAGCTCTACCTCCCGGTCTACAGGCTCAACCAGATCCAGAAACACGCCGGCGGAGAGGCCGAACAGAAGCTCGATCGCCTCGGCGGCCAGACCTTCGCCCGCACCCGCTCCAAGGTGCAGCGCAACGTGCGCCAGCTCGCCGACGAGCTGTTGCGCCTGTACGCCGAGCGGCAGTCCGTGGTGCGCGCGTCGATGGGCACGCCCGACGACGAGTACCGCACGTTCGAGGCGACGTTCCCCTTCGAGGAGACCACGGATCAGTCGCGCGCCATCGCGGAGGTGCTGCAGGACATGGGGCGCGATCACGTGATGGATCGGCTCGTGTGCGGCGACGTCGGCTTCGGCAAGACCGAGGTGGCCATCCGCGCCGCCTTCCTCGCCGCCATGCAGTCCCGCCAGGTCGCCGTGCTCTGCCCCACCACCGTGCTCGCACAGCAACACCTGCTCTCCTTCGCCGCCAGGATGAAGGGTTACCCCATCGAGGTCCGTGGCCTCTCCCGCTTCCAGTCCAAGTCCGAGCAGGACCGCGTCATCAAGGGCCTGCGCGACGGCTCCGTCGACATCGTGGTCGGAACCCACAGGCTGCTCTCCAAGGACGTCCACTTCAAGCAGCTCGGCCTGCTCGTGGTCGACGAAGAGCAGCGGTTCGGCGTGACGCACAAGGAGCGGATCAAGCAGCTCAAGCGATCGGTGGACGTGCTCACGCTGTCGGCGACCCCCATCCCGCGCACGATGCAAATGGCCGTGAGCGGCCTGCGCGACGTCTCGCTGATCTCCACGCCGCCCATGGATCGCCGGGCGATCCGCACGATCGTCACGCGCCACGACGACAAGGTGGTCCGCGAGGCCGTGCGCCGGGAGCTGTCGCGAGGCGGCCAGATCTTCTTCGTGCACAACCGCGTCGAAGGCCTCTACGAGCGCGCAGGCAAGCTGCAGGACCTCGTGCCCGAAGCGCGCATCGCCGTCGCCCACGGCCAGATGTCCGAAGGCCCCCTCGAGCGGACCATGCTCGAGTTCATGGAGGGACGCTTCGACATCCTCGCCTCCACCTCCATCATCGAGAACGGCCTCGACATCCCCCGCGCCAACACCATCATCATCGACCGCGCCGACATGTTCGGCCTCTCCCAGCTCTATCAGCTCCGCGGACGCGTCGGACGCTCCCGCGAACGCGCCTACTGCTATCTCGTCGTCCCACCCGTCAACGCCATGACCGATGAGGCCCGCGCTCGCGTCGAGGCGATCGAGCGACACACCGACCTCGGCTCCGGCTTCCACATCGCCGCCCTCGACCTGGAGCTGCGCGGCGCAGGAGACCTGCTCGGCGCGGAGCAGAGCGGCAACGTCGCCTCGGTCGGCTTCGACCTGTTCCGCCAGATGCTCGAAGAGGCCGTGCACGAGCTGCGCGGCGAGCCGGTCCTGCACGACATCGAGCCCGAGCTCAGCTTCGACGTCGAAGCCTACCTGCCCGAGGACTACGTCGCGGACATCGGCGTGCGCCTGTCGCTCTACAAGCGCCTCGCCAGCGCCACCGACGAGCTCGAGACCGAAGACCTCGCGGTCGAGATGGAGGACCGCTTCGGGCCTGCACCGGAGCCGGCGCGCAGGCTCGTGCACCTGATGCGCCTCAAAACCGAGCTGCGCCGTCTGCGGGTGCTCGGATGCGAGGCCAATGCGCGCGCGGTCACGCTGCACCTGGCCGAGGATCACCGGCTCGACACGCAGCGGCTCATCGCGATGGTGCAGGCGAAGCACTCGCCCTACAAGGTGAGCCCGGACATGCGGCTGACGCGCCGGGTGACGGAACGCGACAAGTGGGGCCACGGGCTCGACGCGCTCGAGAGTCTGCTGGCGGAGCTGGCGAAGTGCACGAGGCAGGAGAGCGGGGTGTCGCGAGGACGGTAGAAGCGGGAATCTGCGCGGGGCGGAAGCCTTTTTTCGAACGGGGAAATCGGAAATTGACAGACCCCGACAGCAGGTCCAAGGTGGGAGAACTGGGCTGAATTGCGGGAAGACGGGACCGCTGCCCTGCCTCTTGCTTCCACCTGTACCCCGCTCCGACTCGTTTTCGCTCTTGTCCGCTTCTCAACAAGTACGGTGTCCCATGTCACCCCGCGCCGCCACCGCGCCCT
Organism: Myxococcota bacterium; assembly: GCA_022703255.1. Taxonomy (GTDB): domain Bacteria; phylum Myxococcota_A; class Polyangia; order Polyangiales; family Polyangiaceae; genus JACRCQ01. The sequence continues at coordinate 5,137 of JAKLDZ010000421.1, forward strand.
CCTCCCGCATCTCCTTCCCCTCGCGCCCGAGCCCGAGCACGAG
>JAKLDZ010000422.1 GCA_022703255.1 Myxococcota bacterium
GGTCGAGGTCGTGGTCGCCTCCAGCGACTTCGGTCGCGAGGCGGTGAACAAGGCCCGCAGGATCCTGCGCGATGCCAGGGCGGCCATGGATTCGCGCGACTCCACAGCGCTCAAGCCCCAGATCGAAGCGTTGGCACGCACCCAGCGCATGTTCAAGGGAGTGGTCACCAAGACGCAGTAGCCCATGGCCGGCGATCGCAAGTCAACCCGGTCGGTGCCTCCGGAGACGGGGGGGATCGACATCGAGTGGAGCGGCTTCCTCGACGAGGAGCCGACCATGCCGGGGATCATTCCAGAGGCGGGGGTACGCGACAGCGATCGACCGACGCAGGTGCCCGACGAGCCGCCGGAGCAGATCGCGCGGCGTCTGATGTCCTCGTTGGACGAGGACGACGAGCGAAGGGCGCTGTCGAGCTCCGGTTTCCGGGCGGTTTCGGAGAGCGACCTGCCTGGACGCGAGGGGATGCCGACGCTGACGGACGACGACCCATTGGCGCACGATCGGAGGTTCGTTCAGGAGGCGGTCACGGCGCGGGGCGAGGAGGTTGGCGCGCTCTCGCTCGAGCTTCCCCAGGACGCGGGGGGAGCGCTCGATCTGGTCGGCTCCTTCTGCTCGATGCCTCGCCCGCGTCCTTCGGAAGCCGAGGAAGTGGCAGCGCCTCCGCCCGATGTCGCGGTGGAGATGCGCGAGCGCTACGCCGTCGGCGACTTCACGGGCGCGCTGGTCATGGCCGAAGCGGCGCTCGAGGCCGACCCCGGTGACCAGGAGGCACGCCGCTACGTCTCGACCTGCAGGGACATCCTGCAGCAGATGTACACGGCCCGCCTCGGCTCCGCGGACCTCGTTCCGCGCGTCACACTCTCCTCCGACCAAATCCGCTGGCTCACCCTCGACCACAAGTCCGGCTTCCTGCTGTCGTGCATCGACGGCTACTCCACCATCGACGAGATCCTCGACGTGTGCGGAATGCCGCCGCTCGACGCCCTGCGCATCCTGTGCGATCTGCTGCAGCAGAACGTCATCACCGTCTCCCCTTCGCGCTGACCCCACTGCCGCTCGCGCCGCGTGCGTGTTCGCGCTAGAAAGGGAGCCATGGCCGATCAGACGATCACCCGGGAGCAGGTGGTGCACGTCGCGAGGCTCGCGAGGCTCGCTCTCGACGACGACGAACTCGATCGCATGACGAACGAGCTCGGGGACATCCTGCGCTACGTGGAGCTTCTGCGCGAGCTGGACACGACCCACGTCGAGCCGACCGCGCAGGTGGGCCTCGCCGCTCTGCCCTTGCGCGAGGACGTTCCGTGCCAGGGGGTCGATGCGGCCGTCGCGTTGTCCCAGGCCCCCTCGACCGATCACGACGGCTTCGCCGTCCCCGCCTTCCTCGACGAGTGACTCATGGCAACGGAATGGACACAGCGCACGGTCGTGGAGCTCGCCGAAGCGGTGCGAGGCGGACAGGTGCAGGCGCAAGCCGTCGCGCAGGAGCACCTCGCGAGAATTCGCGAGCGAGATCCGCACCTGCGTGCCTTCATCCATGTCGATCCGGACACGGTGTTGGAGGCTGCGCGCTCCATCGATCTGCGGCGTGAGCGTGGGGAATCGCTCGGTCCGTTGGCCGGCGTCCCGGTCGCGATCAAGGACTCGCTCTGCACGCGCGACGCTCCGACGACGTGTGCGTCGCGCATCCTGCAGGGACGCGGCGGTCCCTGGCGACCTCCCTACGACGCGACGGTGGTCGAGCGGCTGCGCGCGGCCGACGCGCTTCTGGTGGGCAAGACGAACCTCGACGAGTTCGCGATGGGGTCTTCGACGGAGAACAGCGCGTGGGGGCCGACGGTCAATCCGTGGGATCCGGGGCGCGTTCCAGGGGGCTCCTCGGGTGGAAGCGCGGTCGCCGTGGCGTCGCGCATGGCCCCCGCGGCGCTGGGCAGCGACACGGGCGGTTCCATCCGCCAGCCCGCGTCGCTCACGCACGTGGTCGGGATCAAGCCCACCTACGGCCGCGTGTCGCGCTACGGTCTGGTGGCTTTCGCATCGAGTCTCGATCAGGTCGGTCCGTTGGCGACCGACGTGCGAGGGGCGGCGCGGGTGCTTGGGGTGATTGCGGGGCGTGACGTCAGGGACGCGACCTCGGCGGGGGTGGCGGTCGAGGACTTCGAGGCAGCGTGTGGCGGCGAGGTCGCCGGGATGAGGGTCGGGGTGCCGGAGGAGTACTTCGGGGAGGGGCTGGACGACGCGGTTCGCGAGCGCGTACGAGAAGCGCTCGAGGGGCTTCGCAGCGCGGGCTGCACGTTGCATCCGGTGAGTCTTCCGCACACGCGCTACGCGATCGCGACCTACTACGTGGTGGCCACGGCGGAGGCGTCGAGCAATCTGGCGCGGTTCGACGGTGTGCGATTCGGCTCGCGGGTGGTGCCGGCGCGCGGGGATCTGGATGGGATGTACGCGGCGACGCGAGGGGCCGGGTTCGGTCCGGAGGTCAAGCGGCGCATCATGCTGGGAACGTACGTGCTGTCGGCGGGCTACTACGACGCGTACTACTTGAAGGCGCAGCGTGTGCGCACGCTGCTGCGGCGGGACTTCGAGCTCGCCTTCTCGCAGGTCGATGCGATCGCGACCCCCACCTCGCCGACCACCGCATGGAAGCTCGGCGAGCGGACGAGCAACCCGCTGGCGATGTACCTCGCCGACGCCTACACGCTGCCCGCGTCGCTCGCCGGACTCCCGGCCATCGCCGTGCCGTGCGTGCCCGCGCCCCCCTGCTCCGATCGCCCCTCGCTGCCCGTCGGACTGCAGCTCATCGGTCCCTCCTTCGGCGAGGCCTCGCTCTGCAGGCTCGCCTCCGCTTGGGAGCGAATCAACCCCTCGGCGCACGCCGCTCCCCCGGGGCTGGTGTCATGACGCGCACCTGGGTGGCTGCCGCCGTCTCGCTGCCGCTCATCGCAACAGCCGGTTGCTCGTCGTGTGATCGCCCGCGAGAATCCGTTGACGCCGCGCGCCCTGCCACCCTCGAAATCGCACCGGGAACGCCCGTTCGTCCTTGGACGCTGCAGCAACCACCGACACCGGGTGTCGCCTTGCCGGTCCCCTGCCGGATGACCAGGCACCCCCTGCTTCACCCGTCGGAGGGAGAGTCGTTGCTGTTCACCGCGGCCGATGGTGAGCTGGGGACGCTGGCGGTCGCTGCCGTCGATCCGTCTTCGGGAGTCCCCTCGGCGCGCGGCATCGTGGACACGTCGGCCCCGGACGCGGGCGCCACGAACCGGGACGTCCCGTGGCTCGACGCGCGGACGCCTCCCGTGCTGGCAGCTTCGAGGGGACGTTGGCTCGCGGTTGTTTCGCAACACGATCCATTTTCACCCAACGCGCATCTGTGGCTGTGGCGGGAGGGCATGCCGATCGCGCCGCTCGCGGAAGGGGATCGGCTCACGCCGCTCGACGCGCGGTGCGTCGGGGAGGCGTGCGCGGTGCTCACGACGCGAGCCGGGGCGGTGGCGTCGGCCGGGGCGACGCTCTGGATCGGAGCGTTCGGCGTCGGGCTCGAGAGGTGGAAGCGCGTGGAGGTGGCTGGGGGCGTGGTGCCGCAAGACGCGCAGGCGGTGGCCATGGCCCGTTTCGACGGGGCGAGCGAGGCGGTGATCGCGTTCGACAGCCCGGGGGGCATCCTGTTCGTCCGGGTCCACGGGGACGCGGTGAGCGGGGCGGGGAGAGTGGAGCGGGACGACGGGTTGCTCGATGTGTCGGCCGCGGGAGCGTTGCCGGTGGTCGTGGCGGTGAGAGGGCGGCCCGAGGCGGGGGGGTGCAAGGCGACGGCGTCGTTGGTGGTACGCGCGCCGGAGCGTGAGCCGGTCGTGATCCCGCTCACGACGTTTCCCTCGGCGGGCTACGCGCGTTCGGTGGCCGACGGTGTGATCGTTGCGTGGACGCAGCCCGTGGACTGCATCACGGAGCGTCGGGTGTTGAACGCGATCGCACTCGACTCCGGGGCGCGGCCGGCGGGGAGCGTGGTTTCGGTGGCCGAGGCGGACGGCTTTGCGCTCGCGAGCGCGGGGGAGGAGATCCGGATCTGGTTGCGAGAGCGCGCGGGGGTGCGTCAGGTCGACGGCCGGTGTGCGCTGGGGGCGCGGCCCTGATCACATCTTCATGGTGGGCACGGAGGGGCGCTGCACGGGCGGAGGCCAACCGGAGGAGACGAGGGCGCGGGCGCTGAGGCCGACGAAGATGCCTCGCAGGGCTTCGCCGCGGCTGGCGATTCCGGAGGCACCGCACAGCTCGACGATCTCCTCGACGGTGGTGGGGCGATCGACGAGCAGGAGTGCTGCGCCTTCGCGGCCTGGCAGTCCGAGATCGTGCAGCGCCTGCTCGATGACGGAGACGGCGCGGACCTGCTGGTCGAGCAAGGGGCCGAGGAGGTCCTCGAGCTCCTGGTCGGGATAGGACTGAAGAATCCCGCGCGTGATGGTCTCGAGAGGCGAGGATCCGTGCAGGAGAGCGTCGCCCTCGGCGCGGAGACCGTGAACGAACTCGAGCGTTCCGCGGGTCCACGACAGCAGGTCGATGAAGCGCTCCTGCGCCTGCGCCATGAGGGCGCGGAACAGCTCATGGGGACGCAACACGCCGAGCCCGACGAGGGCGTCGCCGAGTCGGCCGCCGTACCTGGGGGACAGGGCCAGGGCCATGTCCACCTCCATGGGCACGGCAAGTCCGCTGGCGATCAGCTGCTGTCCGAGCAGCTCCTTCTTGTCCGTGGACGTCGTGAACGTCGGTGCGCCGTCTACGAGGAAGAACTTCTTCTTCCTCTCCCCCTGCGTGGCCGAGAGCAGTCCCGTCTCCTTGCGCAGGGAAAGATCGTACAGAATCCCGGGCAGCCGCGCGCGATCCACGGGCCAGGTCTCCCGCACGAGGGACGGGTCGGCGGACACGGGCGCGAGGGCGGGAGAGACCAGGAGACGGGCCAGCTCCGGGAGATCCCGAGCCGGGCGGAACGGTCCGTTCTCGCGCGACACGAGGGTCTCGCTGCCCGTTCGTCCGGTGGCGACCAGCTCCACGAGCGTGGCGTAGGGCATGGGGCCGAGGACCGCGTCGCCGGAGGCGATGCGATAAATGGCGGGAAGCAGATCGCCCTGCGATCCGTCGGCGAGCCTGAGGCGCCCCTTGAGCTCGGGAGGCGCGGA
>JAKLDZ010000423.1 GCA_022703255.1 Myxococcota bacterium
GGCGCGGGACGCGGACCTGTACGCGGACGAGCTGGCGTCGGAAGCGCCGGCACACGGGGCGACGCTGCTGGTTGCGCGCGCGAGCCGGTACGTGGTGGACCTGAACCGCGGGGCAGAGGACTACGACGGGCTGTCGGTGCAAGACGGCGTGGGGGTTGGATTCCCGCGGGGAGTGGTGTGGCGGCTGTCGGCCGACGGGGTGGCGGTGCTCGGGGCGCCGCTGCCGCGATCGGAGCTGACGCGGCGGCTTGGCTTGTACTACGAGCCGTACCATGAAGCGCTCGATCGGGTCGTGGAACGAAAGCGGCGTCGATTCGGAGGCGCGGTCGTCTTGAGCCTGCACACGATGCCGAGCACGGGACATTCCGTGGTGACGGGGCAAGCGGTTGCGCGGGCCGACGTGGTCATCGGGACGCGGGGCGGGACGACGTCGTCGCCGGCACTGGCGGCGCTGGTGGAGGAGCATGCGCAGGCGTTCGGCTGGACGGTGGCGCACGACGATCCGTACCGGGGAGGGGCGACGACCGGGAAAATGGGGCGTCCGCGCGAGGGAATCCACGCGATCCAGGTCGAGCTGGCGCGAAGGCTGTACATGAGTGAAACGAGTCTGGCGCGAAAAGACGCTGCGTTCCCGGTCGTCCGCTCGTTCTGTGGAGGACTGGTGGCCAGGATCGGGGCAGCCGCGCTAGGCTGAGCGCCGAACGGCATCGGGTCATGGTCAACGGGTCGACAGCAGCACCGCCTCCGCAGGAGGACGACGCACGAGGTTCCACCGAACCGCGGGTGTCGTCGCATGACCTGCGCGCGTCGGCGGCCCGCCCCCCGGTCCTCGCGTCCGAAGCGTTGCGCGAAGAGGTGGCTCCGATCGAGCCGGGCAACCTGGCCCTGCGGCTCTGGATCTTCGGGCTGGGTCTGGTGGTGGCGCTGTCGGGGCTGGCCTTTCGGTTGGGGTGGATCCAGGGCTCACCGCTGCACGCGAGAGTCGCCTTCGGGGTTGCGGCTGCGGTGGTGGTCGCGGTGGCGGTACCGTACCGGTTCCGCGGCTATCTGGTAGCAGGGGCAGGCTTCACGCTGGTGGTCTTGGGCGTCCTCGGAATCGGTCCGCTCTCGGCCATCGCCGCGGCTCCCTGGAGCTCGCCGTGGGCCGAGCTCGCGCGGATGCTCGCAGCGAGCGTACTGCCCGCGGCCCTGCTGTTCCGCGCGCGCTACCGGGCCTACCGCGGGGCGCGCATCGCTCTGATCGTGGCCCTGGCGTTGACCATACCGGCCCTGGTCCATGCCGGGCTCGTGATCGCTTCCGGGCCGCTCTGGGAGAAGATCGCTGCCGCTTGCACCATCCTGTCGGTGGTGGCGTCGCTGACCGGGTTCATGGGGGCGGGGACGACCGGGGCATCGACCGCGTGGGCGGTGACAGTGGTGATCGCGTTCGGGCTCGACGTGGCGGCGCGGATGTTCTGGATGGAGGGGCCGCGGGTGGCGAGGATCGGGCAGTTCCACGCCGGTCTGTTGTTCATGGTGGCGGCGTCGTTGAGCGCGATCGGGTTCTTCAAGGTACTGGCCTCGGTGTTGGCGAAGGACGCGCGACGTGTGGACGTGCTCGACACGGGGAGTCCGACGGAATCCGTGCAGGAGGGTTCGGACGGCTCGGACTGAGTCGGAGGCGGGGCAAGAAACCACGCGCGACATGGGCGAACGACGGTGGTACGCTCCCGCCGCGCGGCGAGGTCCGGATGCGTCGGCGGACGACCTTCGGGCAACGTGGGCGCAGGCAGCTCGGATGCAGGGAGTTGCCCACCTCGCTTCCGACAGTACACAATTGGCGAAGAACACAGGCGAACCGCCTAGACCGGGGCTTGTGCGAAACGAGCCCACGAGGATTCCGATGCGACGTGATGGCTGGATGCTGGCACTGGTAGCGATCCTGGTCTCGCTGCTGGCGCTCAACTGCGACCCGCTGGCGCGGCGTCGCGCCCTGAAGGCGAAGCACGGTGCCGCTGCCTCCGCATCGGCGGTGGCTTCCGAAGACGAGCCCGCTCCGCCTCCTCCGACCGTCAAGAAGAAGCCCCAGTGCGAGTCCTTCACCGACAAGTGCGTCGCGCGCGGCGGCACCCGTGTGCCCATCGGCAAGAGCAAGATCACCTTCCAGGCCCCCGACGGCTGGAGCTTCATCCAAGGGGACTTTGCGATCATCCGCGCGGCCGAGGAAGACGTCGTGCTCGGCTTCGTGGACGGCGAGTCGGAGGAACCCGATCAGGTCATCTCCGCAGCGACGCCGCTGATCCAGGAGCTCAACATCATCGGGTTCAAAGACGGCGCCCTCAAGCCCCGTCTCAAGAAGGCGCAGTCCACCATGGAGGTGGGCAGCAACCAGGTGAAGATCTGGGAGGTCGACAAGACCAGCAACCAGAACTCCGACCTGCGCATGAAGGGTGAGTCCGGAAACATGGTCGTCTTCGTCGCCAACATCGACGGCAAGGTCGTCGTGGGCGTGGCGTTCATGCAGCAGAAGGCCGACGCGAGCCGCGGCGCTGCTGCAGGCGAGGCGGTGCAGACGTTGAGGAGCCCGAAGTGATGGCAGCTCAGGGCCGGCTGCCGGTCGGCCATGTCGTGGCGGGTCGCTATCAGGTCGCCGCGTGCCTTGGCACCGGTGAGATGGGCGAGGTCTACGACGTCCGTGACACCTCGACCGGCTACGCCTACGCCCTGAAGCTGTATCGCCCCGAGGTCGTGCAGCGCCCCGATGCGATCCCGGCCTTCGAGCGCGACGCGCGCAAGATCGCCGAGCTCGGGGTCGATTCGATCGCGAAGGTCTACGAGTTCGGCGTCGAGCAGCAGACCGGCTGCCCCTACTCCCTCGGCGAGCTGGTCCTGCTCCCCTCCCTCCAACGGCAGATCGCCGCGACCGGACCGCTTCCCCTCACCTCGATCGAAGTCATCCTGCGCACGCTCGCGCCCGCCTTCGACCGCGCCCATCAGGCCGGCTTCGTCCACCGCGGCGTCAAGCCGACCAACCTGTTCGCCTCGCAAACCGAAGGCGGCAACTGGGAGGCTCGGGTCACCGAGTTCGGCCAGGCATCGCTGCGCCTGATCGTCCCGCCCCCGCCGGGATGGACCGCGACCCCGGGCTGGCTGTCCGCCGAGCAGGCCGACCCATCCATCCCCGCGTCCCCGGCGATGGACGTCTACACCCTCGGGTTGGTCGTCTTCTACGCCCTCACCGGCCGCTCCGTGTTCCGAGCCGCCGTGTCTCAACCGCCGGACCTCAACCTCCTGTGGTCGGAGATGACCGCTCCGCTGCCGCCCGCATCCGCACGCGCCCGCGAGCTCGGCGTCTCCCTCACCCCTTCGCTCGACCCCTGGTTCGCGCGCGCGCTGTCCGTCAGCCCCGCGCAGCGTTTCCGCTCGGTCGGCGAGATGTCCCAGGCCCTCTGGGCCCTGATCGGCTCCTCGCAGCACATCGTCACCATGCGCCCGCCGCCCGGTGTCGCCGCAGCGCCGCCGGCCTCGACGCAACCGTCGCGTTCCGCCAACGCCTCGGGCCCACTGGGGTCGATGAAGCAAACGCTGATGTACGGGATGCAGGCGCCGCCGCCTCCCGGCTTCCCTCCGCCGCAGGCCGTGCCCGAGATGCCCTCGCTGGTGAGCCTCGTCGCAGAAGACGAGGACGACATGCCGACGCGGGCCATGTCGCGCGAGCAGTTCGAGTCGACTTCGGGAATGCAGCCCGAGGCCGGCGCTGCGTTCAGCCAGCGTCAGCACCCCACGATGCCGCCGGGATCGCCCGCGTCGATGCAGGCCGCCCAACTCGGCGCAGGCCCAGGGCAGATGCTCCCCCCAGGCTCGGTGGCCCCCGCGATGCCCTCGCAACCCGCTGGGTTCGGCGCCGCCCCCGATGCGCTGCCGCAGCGCGCGCGCAGCCCCTACCTGCTCCCCCTCGTGGCCGCCGGCAGCATCCTGGCTGTCGGCGGGATCGTCATCACCATCGCCGTGGTCACCCGATCGTCGGGCGCTGCCACTGCACCGACCGTGTCTTCCCCTCCGTCCGCCACCGCGTCCGCCGCGCCCAGCGCCACGGCTCCAGCTTCGGTCGCAGCAGCTCCCAGCGCGAGCGCGCCGCCTCCTCCTGCCCCCAAGGATGCGCTCGTCAAGATCACGTGCGATCCGGAGTGCGACGAGCTGCGTTGCGACGGCAAGGCCGTGGAGATGACCGCGTCGGGGATCCGGCTCGATCCGGGCAAGCACGAGTGCAAGGGCTCGAAGAAGGGCTACACGACGGCGAAGGAGACCTTCGAGGTCAAGGCGGGCGACGAGGTCTCGAAGACGCTGACGCTCACGAAGGTCGCGGCATCCGGGCCGGCGCCTGCGCGCACGACGCAGCCCGCGAACACCACGCCCCCGGTGAAGACCTCCACGCCGTCGAAGACGCCTGCCCCAGCCAAGACCTGCGGCTCGTTCCTCAACCCCTGCAAGTGACCCCCACGGCTCAGCCCGGGCCGATGGTCGACAGCACCTTGTCGAACAACTCCTTGGCCTTGTCCGCGTCTTCGTCCGCCGCGTGCATGATCAGCAGGTAGTGACGTCCGCCAATCTCGGGCACGGCGATGGTGTCGGTCTGGGGGAAGCCGAGGATCGCGGCCTTGAGGATGCGGGCGTCGAACTGCTTGCCGGCGACGGTGACCTTGCCGGGAGTGACGACGGCCTCGCGGCCTTCTTCCAGCCCCTTCTTTTCGGCAGCGGTGATGGCTTCGAGATCGAGGGGGGTGTTGGGCTTCTTCGGGAAGTGCCGGAGCACGAGCTGGATGCCAGCGCCTTCGATCTGTCCGACGGCGATCTGGTGCAGCTCGGGATTGTCCGTGACGAGCTCGGCCTTGAATGCCGTGGGGAGCTCGAAGGTCACGCCCAGGCCGGTGAAGCGCTTGACCGGCACGGCGGGCGCGGCGTCGGCGGCAGCCTCGGTCTTGGAACACCCCTGGCAGCCGGTCAGGGCGATCGCGATGCACGCGGTGGCGAGAGTCAGCACGGAGAGGGTCTTGTTCATGGCACTTGTCGGGACGGCTCAGGAGCCGTCGGGGGCGATCTGATCCCAACCTGTCACGAGCGCCAGCTTGGAGACGGCGACGTT
>JAKLDZ010000424.1 GCA_022703255.1 Myxococcota bacterium
TCCTTGCGCTTCGCTGCGCGTGTTGGCCCCATTTCGTTCGGGAGACGATGATTTCCCAGCAGGAGGATCCGATGCGCGTCACGTCCTTCGCTCCCATCGCTCTCGTCGTCTTCGCTTCCGTCGCAGGCTCTTGCCAGGCCTACGATCCCCCCCGGGACTCCCTCTCCGACCCGCTCACGGCGGCGCCCGAGGAAGAGCCCGACGCTTCCCTCACGTCCGCGGACCTGCTCTCCGGCCAGAGCCTCGGCACCCCCGCGGCGGAGACCGAGGAGGTGGCGCGCGAGCCCGTCGCACCCGCTGCCGAGCAGCCCGCTCTGGGCACCGATTCTCCCGCTGCCTCGGGCGCCTGCCCTTCGGACATGGTCCTCGTCGAGGGCAAGCACTGCACGGTGGTCGATCAGCCTTGCGTGACCTGGATGGAGGATCCGGCGAAGTTCCCCTACGCACGCTGCTCCGAGTTCTCTCGCGAGCCGGTGTGCAAGGGCGAGCGGGTCGCCATGCGCTACTGCATGGACAAGCTCGAGGCGGCCGGTCCCGACGGCATCCCGATCGGGGACATTTCCTGGACGAACGCCTCCGCCGAGTGCAAGGCCAGGGGCAAGCGCCTGTGCAAGGAGCGCGAGTGGCTCTTCGCCTGCGAAGGCGAGGAGATGCGACCCTACCCCTACGGCTTCGTCCGCGACGCGTCGCTCTGCAACTTCGAGAAGGAAGACCTCGTCGACAAGGGCGAGCTTCGGGATCAGCGCCAGCCGGTCACCTCGAACCCCAAGTGCCTGTCGCCCTTCGGCGTGCAGAACATGGTGGGCAACATCGACGAGTGGGTGGCGCTCGACAAGACGTACTGGACGAACGACGGCCGCAAGATGAACTCGGGGTTGAAGGGGGGCTGGTGGGGCCCGCTGCGCAACCGGTGCCGTCCGGTGACGCTCGACCACGACGAGTACTTCCACGAGCTGCAGACCGGCTTCCGCTGCTGCGCCGACGCGAAGTAGTCTTGCAGGAAGACGTCCTTCGGGGGCGCAGCCCTTCCCCCTACCACCGTCCGGGCTTGGGAGCCTTCCACCGCACGAGCACGTCGCCCGGCTCCTGCGGTCCATCCACCGCCCACCAGGCCGCGAAGGCGTCTCTCACCACCGCCTCGGCCAGCTTGCCGCGCGGCGAGAACCCCCACTCGGCCTCCTGCGACTGATCGTCCGGATCGGCGTACACGCGCCACACGAAGAAGCCCAGGAACGAGGGCTCGTCGAGCAGCGGCGCGATCAGCGCCTTGTACGCCGTTGCCTGCGCCCGCTGGTCCACGACCACGTTCTGCATCTTGTCGGGCCACTCCCACGGACGGAGCGCCGGATCGGGACGCGTCGTGTATCCGATTTCGGTGAACAGCACGGGACGCTGCCACGTCGCGGACAGCTCCCGCACCTGCCCGGCGACCTTGGCTCCTCCCTTCAGGAGGTTCTCGAAGGAGGCGTTCTCTCTATCCGTCAACGGATAAAACGCGTTGATGCCGATCACGTCGAGCTCGTTCAGGATCGTCGTGTCGGCCACGTCGTCCCAGTTCGCCGAGTAGGTCAGCGGCCCCGGGTACACCTCGCGGACCGCGTGGATGATCTCCGCAAACGACGCGCTCCGGGAGGTCGTCACCCACGAGCGCAGCTCCACCCCCACGCTCAGCATGTCCGCGCCCGCGTCCCGCGCGACCTCCGCCCACTGCAGCAGGAAGCCTCGATACGCCTCGGCCCACCGCTGCCACCCCGCCTCGGTGCCCGGATCGATCTCCGCCCGCCACTCCCCGCTCTCGACCCACAGGTGCGGCACCAGCAGCACCCGAAGCCCCTGCGCGTGCGCCATGCGGATCGCCTTCGCCACGTTCCCGCGGTTCTCCTCGAACGGCGCCTCGAAGGTCAGGTCGATCCCGGTCGGCTTCAGGTCGAACGTGCGGCCGAAGGGCGTCAGGCTCACCCAGGTGCCGCCCCACTGCTCGACCTCCTGGAGCGTCCTGACGTACGGCTCGCTGCCGTAGCCCTTGCCCGGGTGCAGGCTGCTCTCGATCGGTCCGATGGTCACGCCGCGGATGGCGCCGTCGGCGACGGAGCGAGGCTGGGCAGCCGCGGGCGCTCCCCAGGCGGCGTTGCCCGCGAGGGCGAGGCAGGACAGCAGCAGGGAGCGCGACGAAAGCAGGGCGGCCATGGGGAAGCCGGGATTCGCCGCGTATCTATCACGAGCACGCGCGGCGTGGCGGATCTTTCCCCGGGCGAACGCCCCTCTGGATGCGCCCCCTCGAATCGTGCTACGCCTTCGGCAACCCATCCGGATGGGACGAGGTCCCTGCAAGGAGACGACGATGGCATTCGCTTGGAAATCAGCCTTGATCGTGAGCATCTCTGCCGGCCTGATGGCGGGCGTCGGGTGCAAGAAGCAGGACGACCAGACCGCGCAGCCCCTGCAGCCCGGGCAGTACCCGCAGGGCCAGTACCCGCAGCAGACCTACCCGCAGGGGCAGTATCCGCAGCAGACCTACCCGCAGCAGACCTACCCGCAGCAGACGGCCTATCCGCAGCAGACGGCGACGCCGCCCGCGACCCAGGCCGCGCCCGCCGGCGGTGTTCCCTGCTCCACCGACGCCGACCCGCAGTGCCTGTTCGGCAAGTGCATCAGCGGACGTTGCGGCGCGTGCACGAGCGCGGCGGACTGTAAGCCCGGCGCTGCCTGCATGCAGACGCCCCTCGGCATGGCCTGCATGCCGGGCGCCACCCAGTAGCCCGAGCCCCCTCCCGTCTTTCGGCGGATCTGGCGGCCGCCACTTCGGGGTGGCGGCCCGCCACCCTGCGCCGATTGCGCGCTTTTCGCGCCGGATCTCTCCAGTCTCGCCTCCTCGCTGGCGGATTCCGCACCCGGTTCCGCCACCCCGTTGCCCCCGGCGCGGCACCACTACCCCCGCATTTTCCCGCAGATTCCCGACGTGCCTCCGTTGGCCTCCCCCTTGCTCTCTCCGCGACCCGGAGGTCCGACAACCATGAACAACATCGTCGAACACATCGCAGGTCTCGCCGCGCTGCTCGAAGAACCCCTGCAGGAGAAGCTCTGGGAGTATGCCGAGCTGCTCTACGTCGAACAGGTCGCCTTCGATGGCCAGGACGCTTCCCGACTCGTCGAGGAGCTCACGCCCGACGCCCTCTCTCAAGCACCGGACACGCTGGTCACGCCGATGTTCTAGAGGCCGCGGTCAGTCCCGCGTGACCACGGTGCCCACCTGCTCGCCGAGGCACACCCTGCGGATGTTGCCCGGCGTCGTCAGCTTGAACACCTTGATCGGCATCTTGTTCTCACGGCACAGCGTCACCGCCGTCGAGTCCATCACCCCGATCTTCTGCGCCAGGAACTGATCGTACGTGATCCGATCGAACATCTTCGCGTCCGCGTGCACCGCCGGATCGCGGTCGTAGATGCCCTCGACCTTCGTCGCCTTGAACAGGGCATCTGCGCGGACTTCCATCGCGCGCAGCGCCGCCGCGGTGTCTGTCGAGAAGTAGGGGCTCCCGGTCCCCGCCGCGAAGATCACCACCCGACCGTTGTCCAGATGCCGCAGCGCGCGCCGCCGGATGTACGGCTCCGCCACCTCGCGGATTTCGATCGCGGTCATCACGCGCGTTGCCACGCCCTGCTTCTCGAGCTGGTCCTGCAGCGCCAACGCGTTGATCACCGTCGCGAGCATCCCCATGTAGTCGCTCTGCGCGCGATCCATTCCCGACGATGCGCCCTTGAGGCCGCGGAAGATGTTGCCGCCGCCGACCACGATGCTCAGCTGCACGCCGAGCGCGACCACGCCGGCCAGGTCCTCGGTCACCGCCCGCAGCGTCTCCAGCTCGATGCCGAAGCCGCCGGTCTTGCCGCACAGCGCCTCGCCGCTCAGCTTGAGCACGATGCGCTTGTACTTCAGTTCGGGATTCTCGCTCGGGGCAGGGGAACTCTTGGAGGGAGTCACGCGGAGCACTTACCAGCATGCCCCCCTTGCTTCAACCGCGAACCCGTTCCCGCACGCAATCCCGCCGGCACCACGAGAAGCGCCGCAACCAGCCCCGCAATCGATCCCAACGCCCCCACCTGCCCGAGGTCCGACAGACCGTCGAACCGACACACCCCCAACGCTCCGAACCCCGCCGCCGTCGTCAACGCCGTCGCCGTCACGTTCCGCCACTCGCTCCGCAACGCTCCTTCCAGCCCCTCACGCTGCGCCCGCGCCAGCAGGAACATCGCCTCGTCCACCGTGATCCCCACCAGCACCGGGATCACCAGCGCGTTGTACGCGTGCAGACGCAGCCCCGCCAACTTCACCACCGCCAACACCCACGCCAGCTCCACCGCAATCGCACCCAGCGCGATGGCCGCGTCGCGCACGCGTCGCAACGACAGCAGCAGCGCGATCGCCACCAGCCCCGCCGCCACCGCACCGATCTTCGGCAGATCCCGCGCCAGACTCGATCGAAGCGCGTGATCCAGCCGCGCATACCCCGCGAGCGTCGCTCCCCGATCGACCGACGCGATCAGCTCCTCGACCGCGTGCTCCCGTCCCCGCTTGGGCACCGCGTACAGCGCCGCCACCGCGCGCCCGGCGTCCTGCGCGAGAAAACGCGCCCGCAGCAGCGCCGCCGCCGCACCGCTCTCGAGCGGATCGCGCGCGTTCGCCGAGGGGTTCCGCAGCGCCGCGTACGCCGGCTCGAATCGCTCCGGGTCGAACCCCGTCGCGCCGAGCGCCTCGCGCAGCTCCTCCACCTTGCCCGGCAACCCCAGGGCGTCGCGCTGACGCAACCGCCGCTCCTGCGTCGCACGCGCTGGCGCCATCCACGACAGCGAGGATACCTGTCCCTCGAGCTCCCCCGACGACGATAACCGATCCGCAATGGCGTCGGCACGCGCGCTCGCCGTCCCCGGATCGTCGTCCGATACCATCACGACCCATTGCCCATGCGTCCCGCCGAACAGCTCGAACACCCGGTCCTGCACCCGGATCGGCTCGAGCTTCGAAGGGCGCACTCCAACCAACGCCGACGCGATGCCCGGCATCCCGCTCGTCGCGATCACGACCGCCGGGGCAACCACCGCCACGCCGGCCACGATCATCC
>JAKLDZ010000425.1 GCA_022703255.1 Myxococcota bacterium
GCGATGACGAGCAGCATGATGCAGAAGAAGAGCAGGAAGAGCGGCGCCACCATGGCAACGCCTGCTTTGGCGGCCATCTCCTCGGCCTTCACGGAGCGGCGCAGCCGCGACACGCTCGCCTGGATCTGCAGGACGTCGGCGACCGGATTGCCGCGCTCTTCGGCCTGCACCACAGCGGACACGAACTCCTGAACGGACTCGACGGGTGCGCGCGCGGCGAAGCCGATCAGCGCCTGCTTGCGGGTGCGGCCAAGCTGGAGCTCCTGCAGAATGCGCGTGAACTCCTCCACGAGGGCGTCGTCCGGGTTGCTCGACTTCTCGACGACTTGCCGCACGGCGCCGGGGAAGTCCTGCCCGGCGCTCATGGCGAGGGCCATGAGGTCGATGACGTAGGGAAGACCGCGACCGATTTGCTTGAGACGCTCCTGCGCCTCGCCGCTGATCAGGAAGTAGGGCATGGCGGCGCCGACCGGGCCCACGATCGGGATGAGAATGGAGCCCACGCCGGTGAGCCAACCGGCGACGGCGCCGACGATCAGGCCTCCGAGGAACGACAGGATGCTGAGCCCGACGTATTCCTCTGCGGTGAGGCCGAGGAAGTCGCCGGCCAGGGAGATCTGCCGATCGATGCGTGCGCGCATCCCTTCGCCGATCAAGCCGCTGACGCGCACTCCGAGCCAGCGCACGAGGGGTTCGACCTGGGCCCAGCTCGAGTTTTCCTGCAGGGCGCGCTGTCGCTTGAGCCCGCGCATGCCGAGGCGGTTGGCCACGCGGGACGGCGCGCTGGCCACGGCATAGACGGCGAGGAGCATGGCCGCGGCGAGCGCGAACAGCAGCAGGTAGCGGACGGTTTCGTAGCCGAGTCTCATACGTCCACCGCCAGGACCTTGCGCGCCACCACGATGGACGCGATCCAGAAGCCGGCGGCGAGGATCGCCACCACATACCCGGCCACGCTCTGTGTGAGCGGGTCGAAGTACCCTTCCTTCATCGCATTGAGCGCCAGCAGCAGCAGGAACGGGAAGATCGCAAGCACCCACATCTGGGCCTTCCCCTCCGCCGTCTTGCTCCTGATCACCCCTTCGAGCCGCGCCATCTCCCGCAGCGTCTCCGCCGTCGTCGCCAGGATCTTCGGCAGGTTTCCGCCGATCTGCCGCCCGATGATGATCGCCGACAACGCCGAGTCCAACTGCCTGCTGCCGATCCGCCCCGCCATCCGCAACAGCGCCTGATCCAGTGTCGTCCCGACCCGCATCTCCTTCACCGCCAGCTCCACCTCCTGCGACAACGGCGGCTGAAGCAACGGCTGCACCGAGTGGATCGCGTCTCCAATGCTCGGCGTGGACTTCAGCGCGTTCGCCAGCGCCGTCAGGAAGCCGTCGAGCTGGTTCTCGATCGACTCCACCCGCTTCTTGCGCATGTACTCCACATACCAGCTGGGTCCGGCCGCGATGGCGACGCAGATCAAGTACCAGAGGGGCAGGTCGATCGCGAGGTGCACCGCGACGACCGCGAGCATGGCAACGATCTGGCCCACCGCCACCGAAGAGCCGGGCACCCAGATGAACATGTGGTGCAGCTTGCGCTCGAGGTAGCCGGTGTAGCGGTTGTACTGGCGGTTGACGAACGACTGCGGATCGGCGAGCAGGGCCCAGAGCACGACCGCCACGCCGACGACTGCGCAGCCGAGCCCGAGCCACTTGATCAGGACGGAAGGCACAGCGATCACAGGAACGGCTCCCCCGGCTTGATGAGCCCCATGATGATGAAGTCGTCGAGGAACGACGGCAGGTACCCAGTCGCCTGGAACGTGCCGATGACCTTGCCCCCCGGCCCCGTCCCCGTGCGCACGAACCGGTAGATCGGCCGCAGCTCGATGATCCCCTCCTGCTCGTCGATCCCGACCACCTCCTCGATCGCCGCGATCTTCCGCGTGCCGTCCGGGAACCGGCTCTGCTGGATCACCACGTGGATGCTCTTGGCGATCTGATCCCGAATCGCCCGCGCGGGCAGATCCACGCCCGACATCAACGCCAGCGTCTCGAGCCTCGCGATCCCCTCCTCCGCTGAGTTCGCGTGCGTCGTCGTCAACGACCCCTCGTGCCCCGTGTTCATCGCCTGCAGCATGTCGAGCGCTTCGCCGCCGCGACACTCCCCCACCACGATCCGGTCCGGTCGCATGCGCAGCGCGTTGCGCACCAGATCCCGAATCGTGTACTCGCCCTTCCCCTCCATGTTCGCCGGCCGCGTCTCGAGCGAAACCACGTGCGGCTGGTGCAGCTGCAGCTCCGCCGCGTCCTCGATCGTCACGATGCGCTCTTCCGGTGGGATCGCCGCCGACAGCACGTTCAGCAACGTCGTCTTGCCGCTGCCCGTTCCCCCCGAGATCACGATGTTCTTCTTCGCAACCACCGAGCGGGTCATGAACCGCCCCATCGCCTCCGTCAGCGTCCCGAAGCCCACCAGCTTCTCGAGCGTCAACGGCACCTTCGCAAACTTGCGGATCGTGATGCACGAACCCCGCAGCGCAATCGGTCGAATCACCGCGTTCACGCGCGACCCGTCCTTCAGCCTCGCGTCCACCAGCGGCGAGGACTCGTCGATGCGCCGCCCCAACGGCGTGACGATCCGCTCAATCACCGCACGCACCCGCTCGTCGTCCGTGAACCGCGCCCCCGTCCGCACCAGCTTCCCACCCCGCTCCACGAACACCGTGCTCGGGTCCACGACCATCACTTCGCTGATCGTCGGATCCGCCAGATACGCCTCCAGCGGCCCAAGCCCCAACGCCTCGTCCGCCAGATCCCCAATCAGCTTGTCCTTCTCGACGTCCGCAGGCAGCCTCGGGCCCATCAGGTTCACGATGCGCCGCAACGCCCCGAGCACCTTCGGGCGCATCGACGGATCGTCGAGCTTCGAGGGGTCGAGCGTGGCGAGATCGAGGTGCTCGAGCAGCTGCTTGTGGATCTCACGACGCAGGTTGACGTCGGCGTCGGCCTCCGTGGCGGATTGAGCAGGAGGGCTCGCTGGCGCCGGGGCGGGTGCGCGGTAGGCGCCCGTTGCAGGCGGGGGCGGAGGCGGTTGCCCGACGCGCGACGGCGCCGGACCGGGCACGGGTGCGCCGCTACGCGGCGGAGCGGTTCCGGGAAGCCGGGGTGCCGGCGGAGGACCGGGCACGGGCGCAGCCCCCGGCACGGGCGGGGGGCCTGGCACCGGCGGAGGCACCGGCGCTGCGCCTCCCGCTGGAGGCCCGGACGGCCGGCGCGGCGGAGGCGGGTCCGGGCGCGTCCTGACGACCGCCACGCTCGCGTCGCTCTGGCTCAGCACCACCTTGGCCGCGGGCTGCGGTGCGGGTTGATACGCGCGCGGCGGCGGCTGGGGCGCCTGCACCGACACCGGGCCCGAAGGCTGCAGACGGAGCGTGTACTCGCCTGCCACGATCGGCGTGCCAAAGGGCACATCCACCGACGTCCTGCGCAGCAGCGTCCCGCCCGCCAACGTCCCGTTCGTCGAGACGTCCTCCACCCTCAGCCCGTCCGCCATCACGTGCACCACCACGTGCTGCCGCGACACCAACTCCGAATCCAGGCACACCGAGCACTGCTCGCTCCGCCCGAACGAGATCGGCTCGTCCGCCGGGACTTGCTCCACCCAGCTCTCGCCGTCCTCCGTCTCGATGATGACGTCCATGCCCATGCCGCGCCGGACCTCGCCTCACTTCTCCGAAGCTGGTGCGTTCAACGTGGGGTACTTGTCGAAGGTCTTCACCCGATCGACGTCGCCGCTGTAGTCCTCGAACCTGGACATGGCGTTCTTGATCATGTCGGCGGTGTAGTTGGGAACCGACTCGATCACGCTCGGGATCACGAACACAGCGCCTTCCACATCCTCCCGCTGATCGGCGTGGCTGCCGAAGAACACACCGAGCAGGGGGATCTGGCTGAGGAGCGGCAGCCCCGCGATGTCGTGCCGCTGGCTGCGCGTGCGGATCCCCGACAGCACGAGGGACTGCCCCAGCTTCAGGTGCACGAGCGTGGAGAGCTTCGAGATGTTGCGCCCCGGCAACGGCGTGTTGCTCGCCGACGGCACCAGATCCGCCACGTTCGCCTCGATCTTGATCTCGATGTCGCGCGTGTTCGAATCGAATCGCGGCAGCACCGTCACGTTCGTCCCGAACTGGATCCGCTGAATCCCCGTCGTCAGCCCCGACGTGATCGGATAGTTCTGCTCTCCTCCACTCTCGAACGTCGCCTCCGAGCCGTTCGTCGTGATCACCGTCGACTGCTTGAGCACCTTCGCCCAGCCGTTCTTCGCCGCGATGTCCAGCCCCGGCAACACCTGGTTCACCACCGATGCCTGCGCGGTCACCGTGGTCCCCGCCAGGAAGTCATAGGAGAACTGGCTCTGAATCGCCGAGCCGCCGATGCTCGACGGCCACGAGATGCCCACGCCGTAGCTCGACCGACGATCGTACTGGATGAAGAAGAAGTCGACCCGAATGTTCACCTTGCGCTCGGCTGCCGCGGAGCCCACGACCACCAGCGACTCCACCTGGCCGGGGTAGAGCGTGGCGATCTGCTGGATGCGCTTGGCATCGGCCTCGCTGTTGACACCGCCCTCGATGAAGAAGCGCGACCCCACCCGGCGAACCCGCACGCCCGTCGTCCCCTCCAACAGTTGCGCCACCTCCCGCTCCACCGCATCCGGCGAACGCGCGAAAACGTTGATGTTGTAGTTGACCTGCGAGCCGTCTTTCTTGATCAGCAGCAGCGTCGTCGTGCCAGGCTTCTGCCCCACCACCACGAACTGGTTGCCGTCCGTCGACAGCTTCACATCCGCGATCCCCGGCACTCCCTCCGAGTAGTTCTTCACATCGGAGGCCTTCAGCGTGCGGTTCTCTCCCACCGCCAGGTTCAGCTCCTGCGCTGCCCCGTCCTGCGACGTGTTCCCTTCGGTCGGCGTCTTGCGCTGCGCAGACGCAGGCCCCACCAACGTCAGAGCCAGGACCGCGCTCGCCGCTGCCGCCAACCACCTCATTGTCCACCTCCCGGCGTCGATGACTTGAGCCGCACCGGACCCCGGCGAATGCTCTGGACTTCCGCG
>JAKLDZ010000426.1 GCA_022703255.1 Myxococcota bacterium
CGGGGACCGGGCGGGCGACCCCGCCCTGGAAGAACTGAGGAGGCGGCCATGAAGAGCACGAAGAGCATCGTCGCCGTCGTCGCCCCCCTCGCCATCCTCGGCCTCGCCGTCCTCATGCTCGTCGAACGCTCGGATCGACGACCCTTCCGCTGGTCCCTCGCGACTCTCGCTGCTCTCGCAGGCGCCGCCGTCGCCTACGGCGTGAGCGGAGGTCGCCACCTGCGCCACGAGCTCCTGCGCATCGCGTTCGTCTGCGGTGTCGCCTTCGCCGCAGCGGCCTTCTCCTGGATCGTCGCTCCGCTCGTCGCCGCGTTTCGACGCCGCCACCAGGGCGCCTTCCTCGCGGCTGTCCTCGCCAGTGTCGTGCTGTTGCACTCCGTCAACATCCTCGTCCTCCCCCGACTCTACCCCGCCTTCCACCTCGGGCTCTCCGTGCTCGGTCTCGTGATCGGCTCCTGGCTCGGAGACCTCCTCGTGCCCCTGCGCGCCGATCGCGCCCTCGCCCTCGCCGCTGCCCTCTGCCTCGGTGTCGCCGGTGTCGGAGCCGTGCCGGCGTCGAAGGACCTTCGTCGTTGGGACAACGTCCGCATGGTCTATCTGGCGCGCGCTCCTTGGGCATCGCAGGCCGTGCTCGCTGCAGCGAAGCTCGCCCCCTCCACCGAAACCGCTTCCGAGTCCTCCCCGGGGCCGGTCGCATCCGCGTCCAAGCCTCGCCTCCTCGACTGGACCGGACGCGACTTCCTGCTGATCTCCGTCGACGCTCTGCGGGCCGATCATGTGGGCGCCTACGGTTACTCCCGAAAGACCACGCCCAACATCGACGCGCTCGCGCGGAATGGTGTCGTCTTCGAGCGCGCCTACTGTGCCATGCCCCACACGTCGTACTCGGTCACCTCCCTGATGACCGGCAAGTACATGCGCCCGCTTCTGCTGCAGGACACCGGCCAGGACTCCGAAACCCTCGCCGGCCTGATGCGCGTCTACGGCTACCGCACCGCCGGCTTCTACCCCCCCGCCGTGTTCACCATCGATCCCGACCGCTTCGGCTGGGTCGACTCCCGCGGCCTCGACTTCGAGTACCGCAAGGTCGAGTACGCACCCGCTCCGCGCCGCATCGATCAGGTCAAAGCCTACCTCGACCAGGCCGACCCGGCCGCCCCGCGCCTGCTCTGGGTCCACCTGTTCGAACCCCACGAGCCCTACGAGTCACACCCCGACCACGAGTTCGGTGATCGCGACATCGATCGCTACGACTCCGAAATCGCCTTCGCCGACCATGCCGTCGGCGAGCTCGTCTCCCTCGTCCGCTCCTCTCGCCCTCGCACCGTCGTCATGATCACCGCCGATCACGGCGAGGAGTTCGGCGAGCACGGCGGCTACTACCACGGCACTACCGTCTTCGAAGAGCAGGTCCGCGTCCCCCTCATCGTGTCCGCGGACGGCCTCCAACCTCAGCGGATCCGGCAGCCCGTGCAGCTCGTGGATCTGGTGCCCACGCTCTTGCGCTCCTTCGACGCTCCCGCGTCGCCCCGTCATCGCGGGCGCGATCTCGGTCCGTCCCTCGCGGGCGCGGAGGACGGCGATGGGTTCGCGTTCTGCGAGTCCGACGATCACACCATGCTGGCGCAGCGCGACCTGCGTCTGGTGTGTCAGCGCAAGGTGGACGCCTGCGCCCTGTACGATCTCGCCGCGGATCCCGCCCAACGCACCAACGTGTCGGCTCTCCGCGTCGAGGAGTTCCAGCAGATGAGAAAACGTCTGCGCGACTTCGCCGGCTCCCACGGTCGCTACGAGCTGGCTGGGACCCGTCAGGAGGGGCGATCGCTTCCTCCGGCGCTGCGACGCGGCATGGCTGGCGACGGCGATGCGGCTGCCGACGTGGCCGCCCTGCTCGACGACGCGGACGTGGTGCTGCGGCGCAAGGCGGCGGAGGTGCTGTTCGAGCTGCGCCGCGCGGAGACTGCGGCGGCGCTCCGATTGGCGCTCTCCCGCGATGAGGACGACACCGTGCGACGATGGTGCGCCGTGGCGCTCACGCGAATGGGGCAGGGGGCGCCGCGCGCCGGCGAGCTCATGGAGGACCCGGAGCTGTCCTGGCGACGCCTGGCTGCACTCGCGTTTGCGGAAGCCGGTGACGAGCGCGGAGAGGCGGTCCTGGTCGCGTGGTGGACGGAGGGCGTGGGCCCCTTCGAGCGCGCTCGCGAGGTCGTCGATGCCCTCGGCAACATCAAGGCTCGAAGCGCTGCCGTCGCCCTCGGCAAGTCGCTGCCCGACGTGCGGCTGCGGCCCCATATCGCGAGGGCGCTGGCGAAGATCGGCGATCCGTGGGGGCGCATCGCCTTGATGCAGCACTTCCCGACCGAACGCTACGAGACCTCCCGCTCTGCCATCGCCGAGTCGCTCGTCGCGCTCGGTGCGACGCGCGAGATGGCGCCGGCTTTGACCCGGTTCCTCGGCGTCCCCGACCCCCTCCCGGGTGGGCTGGAGATCGCCTTGCGCGCGAAGATCCTCGACGCGGTCGGGGGGCCGGATGCCCGCAGCATGGCCGCCCTCACGAAGTCGGGCTCCGAAGGAGGGGCGATCCGGCTGCACGTCCCCAAGGCGGGCAACGGCAAGGGCGTGCGCATTCTGGCGCGCGTTCGCGGTCGCGCGGCCGACGCCGAGGTGCGCGTGTCGCGCCTCGCGGCCGGCAAGCGCCCCGACGCTTCGTGCTCCACGACCTTGTCTGCGTCGGGACAGGACTGGATCCAGATCCACGCCGTTGCACCCGAGTGCCTCGGCGCCGCGCCCGGCAAGCCCCTCGACCTGTTCGTCGCTCTCCCCCGTGACCTCGAGCTCAGCGCGATCGTCGCCATCCCTCTCGCCGACGAGATCCCTCCGCCCGCTCCCGAGCCGTGGGTGCCGTCGCAGCCCGACGCCGCCCCTGCGCCCTGAACGAACCTCCGGCGCATCGATCCGCCATCTTGTGGGCCACTCGTTCCGGGTGCCGCTAGGATACGCGTATGTCCCGACCTCCGATCCGCGTGGCCCATCCCCACGTCCGCTGCGACCCGAGCAAGTTCGGGGGAAGCCCACACATCGTCGGAACCGGTGTGCTCGTCCGACGCCTCTGGGCATGGCACCGCGGCGGCAGCTCCCTCGAGACCCTCATTCGGCGCTATCCTCAGCTCGGACCGGCCAAGGTCCTGGACGCCCTCGCCTTCGCCTGGGACAACCAGGACGTCGTGGAGGATGACCTCGCGCGTGAGCAACGAATGCTGGCCAAGGAGAAGCCGCGCAAGGAGCAGATCGGCTTGCGCCCCATGGCCCAACAGCTGCTCCCGTTCAGCGTCGATGGTGGATCGGAGGAGGACGCGAGCTGAGGGTGCTTACGTGCGATGGGGCCGCGCGAGCGCTCATCGCCAGCTCTTGGGATCGAGTGCTGGATTCGTGAGACCAACGACGTAGGATAGGCGGAATCGCCATGTTTCCACGCGAAGCGCTGCCGGAGAGGATTGGCCCGTACAAGATCGTGCGGCACCTGTCCTCGCGTGGCGGCGCCGACCTGTACCTCGGTGAGCATGTCGGACCCATGGGGTTCCAGCGCACCTGCGTGCTCAAGCTGGTCCCCGCGCCCGGCTCCGATGACCCACGCAGCGCCCAGGAGCTCGCGCACGAAGCCAAGATCTGCTCGCGCTTGAACCACCCCGCGATCGTCCGCATGCACGACTTCTTCGAGCACGGCGATCGCCTCGTCCTCGTCTTCGAGCACTTCGCAGGCGTCACCCTCGCCAGGTTGCTCGCCCACATGCGGCGGCGCAGGGTCGATCTGCCCGATGGGGTCACCTGGTACATCTCGCACCAGCTCTTCTCCGGGCTCGCCCATGCGCACTCCCTGACCGACGACCAGGGCCAGCCGACGCCCGTGGTGCATCGCGACGTGCAGCCGGCGCACATCGTCATCTCGAACGACGGCCAGGTGCGCCTCACCGGCTTCGGAATCGCCAAGATCGCGGGAACGGTCGGCGACACCGCGGTCGGCTTCGTGAAGGGGACGCCCGCGTACATGGCGCCGGAGCAGGCGCGCGGTGACAAGATCACCGAGCGCGTCGACGTCTACGCCGCGGGACTGGTCATGTGGGAGATGCTCACCGGACGATCCGCCCTCCCGCGCGACGCGCGTCCCGGGGCCGAGCTGCTGCGCATGATCTCCGGACGACGCGTCGAGCCCGTCTCCGCCCTTCGCCCGGAGATCCCCCGCGAGATCGGCGCCGCCATCGATGCGTGCCTCGAGCTGTCGCCCGAGAAGCGGTCCATCCGATGCGCCGATGTCGAGCGCTGGCTCAAGAAGGTCGTGGACGTGAACAACGGCCGCGACGTGCTGCGGGAGCGCATCGTGCAGATGCGCAACGTGGCGATGCGCGAGCCTGCGCCTGCCGCGGCCGGGGCACGGACCTCCTCGGCGCCTCGGGCCGCGGAGTCGGTGCGCGTGCCGCCCCGGTTCCCGGGGATTGCCACCCGCGCAACGGGACGCGTCAGCGGCGCCAACCAGGGCGCGGCCGTCTCCAGCCCCACTCGACGCGTGCCCGGGGTCAAGGGCTCCCGATCGAGCGTCCATGCCCCGCCGCTCGATGCGTCGGCTCACGAACCAACTGGATCTCCCCCCGTCCGAGCCGGCGGGTTGCCCCGATCGAAGGAGATGTCCGAGGCGCTTCGCGCCCCCAGGATGCCTTCGATGGACGACGCGTCCGAGGCGGCCTCGTCGCAGGCCCCGCGCGCCAAACCCTCGGCTGCCCCGGCCGCGCGCCCCAAGTCGCGCACGCTGCTCGGCGTCCCTCCTCCGGCCATCGCTCCCGGCCAGCAGCTGCCCGAGCCCGCGCCCGCGGCCTCCGCCCCCAAGCCGCAAGCCCCGGCGACGACGCCTGCGCCGCGTCCCGAGGTGTCGGCTCCTGTGCAGCGCTTCGACGCTCCCCCGCCGCCCGCGCAGCGCTTCGAGCCGCCGAAGCCCGCGGCCGGCCAGCGCCCCGATGGACCGCCCGCTTCGGGACCCGTGCAGCGCTTCGACATTCCCCCTCCCGCGCTCGGAATCGCGACGCCGATAGCCTCGCCGCG
>JAKLDZ010000427.1 GCA_022703255.1 Myxococcota bacterium
GCACCATGCGCGCGTCGTTGGAGTCGGCGCAGGCCGCGACCGCGGTCTGCACGGCGATCAGTCGCAGCGCGATCACCTGGGACCGCACGAACGAGCGGCTCTGCGCTCGCGCGGTGACCTGACCGAGCCCGAGCCGACGTCGTCCGAAGGCCGCGGAGGCGAGCAGTCCGCCGAACAGCGCACCGAAGGAGCTCTCGAGCAGGTCGAAGGGGCGCACGGCGAGGGAGAAGGACTTGCCGACGGTGCGAGCTGCGCCGCGGGCATAGGATTCGCCGAACAGGGCGAGGGCGCGCGCGAAGGAGGCTCCTGCGATTGCGGGCTCGACGCTGGACAGATCGATGGGGATGCCCTGGGTGAGCTCGGTGCCGCCGAACAGATCCTGCAGCCATCGCAGGCCGAGCTGAGCGGGCCACCCTTCGACGGCGTCGCGTGCCACGCCGAGGGCGACGGCATCCTGCCAACCCCGGGGCCGGCCGATCACCTCGTCGGCGAGGGAATCGGTCGCCTGCAGCACGCTGTCGGCGAGGGATCGGGGTTCGAGCCCGCCGCGCAGCGGCGCTTCGAGCTGCTCGAGGGAATCGAGGCCGAGCTGCCGTGCGGCGTCGTGTCGCCTCCCGGACCAGAACAGCGCGTTCGAGCTTGCGTCGTCGGCGGCTTCCGGCAACGCATCGGCGGCGAGGGCGCGACGTGCGCCGTCGGGATGGAGGGCTGCTTCGAGCACGAGGTCGCGGATGCTCCACGGTTGGGCGCCGAGGCTGCGGACGGAGTGGTCGGGGGAGCGGCGGGCCTGCTCGGTGTCGCGGGCGTCTTCGAAGGTGACGCGCTCGATGGTGAGGGTGGCGATCCAGCGCGAGAGCGCCTCACGCTGGGGGACTTCCTCGGGGAGACCGAGGGCGGACTGGTAGGAGGCGCGAGTGGACACGGGGCGGGTCCCCACGAACGGGTCCTGCTCCAGGGCCGCGTGCAGGTCGTTGCGGACCAGCCTCCGCCACGCATTCCAAGCCCGGACCGCCGCTTCGATTCGCGCGTCGAGCTGCAAGAGATCGGGTCCGTTGATCATCGTCCGTCCATCGGGGCGCACTAGACTACCCTGCCCGCTTGTCCAAGGCGACTTGTCGGAGGCAGACTCCTCGCGCGATGTCCAGGCACCTCCCCGTTTTGCAGCCTTCGGCGACGCCGCCGACAGCGCCTCGCGCGCCCGGTGGAGCGGGCTGGACTGCTGCCGGGGTCCTGGTGACGCTGCTGATCTGGGTCGTCCTCGCGCGTCTCGGGCAGGAGGCGATTGCGCGCCTCCCGCTTGCGTCGAGCGGATGGACTGCGCTGATCCCGCCGATCCTGTCCTTCGTGCTGGCCGCGTTCGCGGGGGGAGCGGTGGTCGGCGCCTTCGGCCCGCAAGGGGTGCTGCGCCCGGCGGTGGCCTCGGGCGCTCTGTCGGCGGCCTTCGCATGGGTCGTCGCCGTGCTCCGATTCCCTTGGGAGCAGGCGATTCCGGTGTTGATCGCCGCCGTCGTGATCGGCGCCCTCTGCTCGCTCTCGGGATGCATCGCGGTGCGAAAGCGTCGTCCGCCGGCGAAGGCAGCGTGAGCGCCGCGGTCGATCGCGGGGTGCGGGCTCGACGCTCGGAGAGTCGGAAGCTATGGTCAGGCGGGCCATGGGCGGAAGCATCGACGACGATCTGAAGGAGGCGATCGAGGAGCGGCACGACGCTCCGGAGGACGCGCCGTCCGCGCGGCAGAGGCCTCGCACCGCGTCGCGGCCCAAGCGCAACCTGGGGTTGCTGGCGGCTCTCGCGGGGGTCGCGGTGCTGGTGGGGGCGCTGCTGTTCGCGAGCTTCGAGGGGGCAGCGGTGTATGCGAAGACGGTGGATCAGCTGGTGGACTCGCGCGACAAGCTGGTAGGGCGCGCGGTGCGGGTGGAGGGGATGCTGGTGCACGGCTCGCTGGTCAAGCGCGATCAGCCGTGCGAGTACCGGTTCAAGCTCGCGAAGAACGGGGCCACGATCGACGTGCGCTATCCGCAGTGCGTGGTGCCGGACACGTTCCGGGATCGACCGGACGCGCAGGTGGGGGTGACGGTGGAGGGGAAGCTGGTGGCGGACGGGAGCTTCGAGGCGACGCAGATCATGGCGAAGTGCCCTTCGAAGTACGAAGAGCAGGCCGGCAGCAAGGCACCGGTCGGCATGGGCGAGCCGTCGAGGTAGATTGTCGGACGATGCGCACCGCCGCGGTCATCCCCGCCTACCAGTCCCAGGAGACCATCGCCCACGTCGTGCGTTCGCTGCTGTCGCGTTGGCCGCACGATCCGGAGGCGAAGCCGGTGATCGTGATCGACGACGGTTCGACGGATGGGACGGCGAAGCGAGCGGAGTCGGCGGGGGCGTTCGTGGTTTCGCACGCGCGCAATCGGGGGAAGGGCGCTGCGTTGCGGACCGGCCTGCGGGTGGCGCGGGATCTGGGGTGGGACGCGATCGTGAGCGTGGATGCGGACGGTCAGCATCCGGCGGACGAGGCGTGGCGGCTGGCGGAGTTTCCGTGCGACGCGCGCGCGGTGGTGCTGGGGGTGCGCAACCTGCAGTCCGCGGGGGCGCCGCGGGCGAATCAGATCTCGAATCGGATCTCGAACTTCTTCCTGTCGGTGTTCACGGGGCGCGTGCTGGCCGACACGCAGTGCGGGCTGCGCCGGTATCCGGTGCGCGAGGCGATGGCGCTCGATCCGCGCGACGACGGCTACGGGTTCGAGGCCGAGGTGATCCTGCTCGCGCTCAAGGCGGGGCTCCCCGTGGTCGAGGTGCCGGTGCGCGTCCTGTACGGACCCGATCGAACCTCCCACTTCCACGTCGTCAAGGATCCTGCGCGCATCGTCGCACGCGTGCTGATCACGATGGGACGTCAGACCCCGGGGCTCATGCGAATGGCGGAGGCCGATCCGCTGGGCGACGTGCTGCGCGGAGGACCCGGCTCCAGCTCCAAAGCATCGTGAGGGCTGCGGAGGTTGCCGCTACGCGCTAGGCTGAGCATCCATGAGACCCACCTCGAGGCCTGTCCCCGTGCTCTGGAGCCGGCGATCGATCGTGTTGGGGTGTGCGTCGGCGGCGATCGTGGTGGCGCGGGGCGCGAGAGCCGACGACGGCTGGCTTCGTCGGATCGCGGTGGCGCGGGCGGGGCTCAAGACGCTGCAGGCGCGTTTCGATCAGGAGCGGAGTCTGGGGTTGCTCGCCACCAAGGTGTCGAGCCGGGGGCAGCTCGAGCTGGTGCTGCCGCAGCAGTTGCGCTGGGAGCTGTCGCCTCCCGACGCGGTGACGTACTGGGTGGGACCCTCCGGGATCGCGTATCAGTCGTCCGGGAGTCAGGGGACCCGGGATCGGGATTCCGCCGGTCCGATGGGAAGCGTCCTGCAGGATCTGCTCACGGCGATCGGTGGAGACATCGCGCGCCTCGCGCCGCGCTACGACATCGAGACCATCGCTGTCGGCGATGGCGGCGTGCGCGTGGTCATCCGCCCCCGCGAGGAGGCCGGCGCCCGCGTCATGCGATCCCTGGACATCGTGCTCGACCGCGAGCTCACCTGCCCCAGGGAAGTTCGTCTCGAGGAGTCTTCCGAAGACGCGATCACCGTTCGCTTCCGCGACGTTCGCGTCAACCAGCCGATCGACGCGGCGCGGATGCGCCCCCCGCGCAGCGCACGTTGATGAGCGGGGGAGGCTTCAGCGATTGACCGAGCGTGCGCGCGGGCTCGATGGGGAATCGTCGCGCTCGGCTCGCAGGGCCTCGCGCACGACCGATGCGACCTGCGCGAGGTCGAAGGGTTTGGGAAGGAACGTGAGCGCGCCTTCTTGCAGCGCGCGACCGATGCGGTCACCGTCGGCATAACCCGAGCACAACACGACCTTCGCGTCGCCGCGCACCGCCCGCAGCCCGCGAAACGTGTCGTACCCGTCGAGTCCACCCGGCATCACCATGTCGAGCACCACCAGGTCGATCGCGTGCTCGAGCGCCGTGTAGATCCCGATCGCCTCCTCGCCGCTCGACACCGTCACCGCGTCGTATCCGAGCTCTCGCAGCATGCTCGCAAGCACGTCGCGCACGGTCCGATCGTCGTCGACCACCAGCACGCGGCCGCTTCCGGAACTCGGGCGCTGCCGAGTCGCGCTGTCGCGTCGAGGATGGGTCGAGGGGGGGGCAAGGGGCCCGTTGCTGTCGTTCACGGGCCGATCATGTCACGAGAGGGGGATTCTAGATAGAGTTCAAATCAGGACTTCATGGAACCGGCTAGAGGGCCTTCCACGTCTTCGCCGCGTCGTCGGAAACCAGCGCTTCGAAGCTCGTGGCGCACGACTTGCCTGCGCTATCCTGACAGATTTCCCGAGCAACCACTGCGAGCAGGCGGCTGCCGAGACCGACCAGCTTCACTCCGGAGATCCTGGAACCGTCGGCTTTCGCCTCGCCGACCAAGTTGGGTGCGCCGAACTCGGTGCCCCAGTTCTTGCTCACGACGTACATGGCGTAGCCTTCGGCGATCCAGGCGACGATGACGGCGCCGGGGACGACGGCGGTCGCGGAGGTGCGGTTGTACTCCTCGACATGGGTTCCGCTGGTGGTGGCGACCTTGGCGCCTTCGACTTCGCCGCCGCGCACGGTGAGAGCGGTGGTGAAGATGCGGTCGGTCTGGAAGGGGAGGGTGATGACCGCGGAGCCTTCGCCGCACCCGACGTAGCACTCCTCGGGGACGTCGACCTTGAGGAAGGCGATTTCGAGGCTGGCGGGGCGGACGGTGACGAGGTTGAGGCCGCGGTCGGTGATGCCGTACTGGGCGCCGTCGGCGCCGGCGCAGAAGAACTTGGGAGAGGCGCGGAACGCGGTGGCGACCATCTTCTCGCTGGTCGCGGTGTTCATCATGCCCAGCGGCTCTTCGGGGGGCAGGATCCGCGTGGAGAACAGCACGTGCGCCGGCAGGGCGTCCTTGCCGAGCAGCAGCTGGGGGTCGGCGCCGGGGACGATCGAGAGCAATCCATATCCCGGAAGCTCCCGGACCGTGACCTCGCGCCCGG
>JAKLDZ010000428.1 GCA_022703255.1 Myxococcota bacterium
CCGGTGGCGAGAAGCACCCGCGCCGCGACGCGGAGGCGCTCCTGCGCCTGCTGCTCCCTGGACTCGAACGCATCGGCCCTCGCCCGTTCCTCATCGGCCCTCGCCCGTTCCTCATCGGCCCTCGCCCGCTCGTCGGCCGCCTTCGCTCGTTCCTCGGCCGCCTTCGCTCGTTCCTCGGCCGCCTTCGCTCGTTCCTCGGCCGCCTTCGCTAGTTCCTCGGCCGCCTGCTCGCCCCCGCTCGGCAACGCGCTACCGTCGTCGTCGATCCATCGCAACCACAGGTCGTCGCGCCGGTGGTACGTGCCCTGCTGCACGCCGAGCCAGAGCCCAAGCTTCTTGCTCCGATACCACCCTCGCTCGTCAGGAGTCATCGGCTCGTACCCGCCGCTCTGGGGATCGAGACGGTACCCTTCGAGACGCTTCTCGAACGGGTCGTACAGGAAGTACTCCGCCGTGTGCAGGATGCTCGCGTAGATCCGCTTCTTCTCGCCTCGATCCACCGCCTCGGTCGAGGGCGACGTGATCTCGATCACGACGTCGGGCGTGCGGCCTCCCTCCTCCCAGACGACCCAGGAGCGGCGCAACTTGTTGACCGTGTCGAGCACGACGAACACGTCGGGGCCGCGGAAGTCGTTCTTCTTGGACTGCAGCTCGCTGAAGTACACGAACATGTTGCCGCCGACGTAGAAGTCGTCGCGGCCTGCCCAGCCGAGCTCGAGAGACTCGATGAGCAGGGTCATCTGCTTGACGTGCGTCTCGCTTTCCATGGGCACACCGTCGTCGTAGGGGAGGTCCTCTCCGCGCGGCGGTGGCTTGACCGGGTAGCAGGGCCAGGGTTGGCTCATCGCACTGTCGTCCTTGTCTGCGGCCATTCCGCGAAGATAGAGCGCAGCCTCGCAGTCGTCCAACACGGCTGACTGCCGGCGTGCGAGCGGTGCTTGAGCATGTCCGGTGCCAGGATCGGCCCGACGCAATTCCGCACAGTTGGGTGGTGCTCCAGGTGGCGGCCGCCACCCTGATCGGAACTCGAAGCACCGCAACTCGAGCGAATTGCACGGCGAATTGGCTTCACTTCGAAAGAGTGGCGGGCCGCCAGGCAAAAGTGGCGGCCGCCAGGTGTGGCACCCGGCCACCGGCCGCCGCTTCCCCGTCAGCGGCCCTTCACCCTCGCAGGCTCGCGGTCTCAGGTTCGGGCCGGCTCTCGCTTCTTGAGAGCATCTGCGAGGAGCACGCGATAGGGCTCGCAGTCCGCTGCGAGCTGCGCGTGTGTCCCCTGCCCCACGACCTTGCCGCCGTCCATGACGACGTTGAAGAGGGAATCGAGGACGTTGGGTGCGTGGGTGACGACGAGGCAGGTTCGACCTTCGGCGACTGTGGCGACCTCGCGCAGCAACTCCTCGGCAGTCGCGGAAGGGAGCCCGGATTCCGGCTCGTCGAGCAGCAACACCCGGGACTCGCGCGCCAGCATGCGGGCCATCAACAACCTGCGCTGCTCTCCCCCGGACAGGTTGGGAGGCTGGGATCGGAACACGGTATCGAGCGATCGGCCAGACGCGGCCGGAGCGGCGAGGTCGTCGAGTCGCACGCGCCGCAGAGCCCGGGAGAGGGCCTCGGGCGACGGATTCGTCGCGAGCCCCAGGGAAAGATTCCACGCGATGCTGCGTTCGAAGAGGCGCGACGACTGCCCCAGCACCCCGAAGATGCGAGGGAGCAGATCGGGGTCGATGGCGCGCACGTCGGTGCCGTCGATTCGCACCGCACCCGCATCCGGGTCGTCGAGCCGAAGCAGCAACCGCAACAACGTGGACTTGCCGCAGCCCGACGCCCCGCAGATGCCGACCACGGCTCCGGCGGGGATCGCGAGGTCGAGTTGGTCGAGGATTCGCCTCGCTGAGCCGGGCGGGGTGAACGTGACGCGATCGAAACGAATGGCTCCGCGCACGCGGGAGGGCTCGACGGATGCGGGTTCGGCGGGGCGGGCGGGGGATTCGGGGAGCTGGAGCACGTGGAGGGTTGCGCGCAGCAGCGCGTCGCGTTCGGCGAGTCCGGTTCGCAGGGCGTCGAGGCCTTCGAGGCGGTTGAGCAGCAGGGGCACGAGCAGCAGGAGCTTGGCGACGTCGCCTGCGGGCATGGGTTGGCCGGCGAGGAGCAGGACGACGACGATGAGCAGCGGGGACAGAGCGGAGAAGGAGCTCTTGATTTGGCCGGAGGCAGCGACGGCGCGAGCGACGCGGGCCTTGGCGTGGGCGGCGTCGCGGGCTCTGACGGCGAACTCGGCGCCGGCCTGCTCGCGGGCGCCGAGCAAGCGCAGGTCCTCGATGGCACCGAGGGAGTCCTGCAGTGCGCCGAAGACGGCGGTATCGGATTGCTGCATGCCGCGCATGGCGAGGGACACGCGCCCGGCGGCGCGCGCCGCGAACAGCCGCGAGAGCAGGAAGAAGCCGAATCCGCCTGCGAGGGCGATCCACGCACCCGAGGCGATCATGTCGAAGCCGAGGGTGGCGAGGCCGACGACAGCCTGGGGGAAGCCGACGACGACGGCGACGACGAACTCGGAGACGAGGGCGGAATCACGAGAGATGGAGAGCTTGATGGCGTCGGCTCCTCGCACCGCCGGAGGCGATCGTCCTGGCGCGAGAGTGCCCGAGGGGGCTGCGCCGAGGGCAGCGGCTGCGGCATCGAGGGCGCGGGGAGAGGCGTGAACAGCGCGGCGCAGCATGGCGATGCGCAAGGCGGCGGTGACATCGCCGGCGAGGCGGGAGGAACGCTCGCTCGCTGCGACGGTGAGAGCGATGGCGAGGGAGGAGCCGAGCAGCGCGGTGACGACGGCGGCCCAGGGAGGGGCGTCGCGAAGGAGAGTCTGGAGGGCAGCGGACAGGCCGCGCGGGGGTGCGGCGTGTGGGGAGAGGACGACGCTGTGGATGGCGAAGCCGACGAGGGCGGGGACGAAGCTGGCGCAGGCGCCGGCGAGGGCGCCGAGTGCCATGGTGGAGGCGAGACGCCACCCGAGTCGTCCTTCGAACGACGCGCTTGCCGCGCGAACGATGCCGGCGAGGTGGCTCATGGCGGAGAATCTATCGCAATCACCTGCGGTCACCCAAGGAGCAGGGATGGATCGCGGGGAAGGAGACGACGATGGAGGTGTGGGTTGTGGGAAGAAATGGCGGCGTGCGGGGCGTTGCACCGTGATACGATCCGCTTTCCTGGAGGTGCACGACAGATGAGCAAGCCGAACGACGCTCCCCGATTCGTCATTCCGCTGCCTGGAGGGCGCATCGCACGGATCCCGTTGGCCGAGCTCGAGAAGCACGTTGCGACAGATCGCCGGTGCGCGCACGGGGTGGCGGACGCGGGCCACGAGGTGGAGGCGCAGGAGATGTCGGTGGACGCGCAGAGCGGGCAATCGTACTGGCACACGGACTGGGAGTACGGGCAGTGCACGTACACGGACGACTCGGGGTTCCCGCGCAACGACTACTGCTGGCACCGTCATCCGCTGGGCAACGAGTACACCGAGGTCATGCAATGAGTCAGGTGCGCGGCCCGCTCGTGTGGGCGTTGCTCACGGGGGTGCTGGTCGCGTGGGCAAGCGGGTGCAACGAGGGGATTCACCCGCTGGACGGTGACGGCACGGTAGAGGTGTTCGGCGACGTCGACGGGCCGCTGTTCGCGCGTCGCACGGAGGCCTATCTGACGACTCGTCAGGAGCCCTACGAGATGCGGGTGACGCTGCGGATGACGCGCAGCGGGAAGCCGGAGCACGGCGCGTTCGTGAACGTGCGGGTGGAGCCGACGCCTGCGCTGTCGCTGTTGGAGACCGACGGCACGTGCAGCGCGCACGACGGAGCATTCCGGTGCGTGGGCAACGGGGACGGGTATGCGCACTTCAAGGTTCGTTCGGATGCCGAATGGTCTGGAGGGGCGGAGGTCGTAGTGTTCTGGGCGAGCACGACGGCGAAGCTGGAGGTGACGATCAAGCCGCCGGGGTTGCCGGAGGGCACGAGCAACTTCGAGCTGATCGCGGAGGGGACCGACGGCAGCGAGGCGGCGCGGGTGCGTCCGGCGTATCCCTTCGACGATCTATGCTCGCTGGCGGGCAACGAGCCGGAGCGCTGGCCGGCGGAGGGCAAGACGCATCGCAGCGCGAAGCTGCGCGTGCGCGCCGTGGCTCCGCCGGAGCTTCCCGGCTCGCTGCTCAACGCGCCGGTGGTGCTGTCGTCGAACTCGGCCGAGGGGGAGTTCTCGGGGTCCGCCGATTGCACGGAGCGCGGGACGCGCCGGGTCGTGCAGCTCGACGCTGCGGGGGAGTCGGAGCCTGCGTGGATTTGCTTCTCCAACGTCGGAGGCGAGGTGCGCGTCAGCGCCGCCTCCGGCGAGGTCACCAGCGGACCCACGCGCAGCTTCGTCGTCGATCCGGAGCCGCGTCTGATCCAGATCTCGCGGCTCGTGCAGACCACGCCGTTGGACACGACCGCGGACCTCTGGCAGGTGGTCGCCTATGGCGCGGCGTATCTGGAGCCCATCGGCCTCGATGTGGACCTCGATTCGATCGGCGTGCCGTTGGCGTTCCGGGCGACGAGCGCGAGCCTGAGCACGGACCTGAACGCGCCGACGCTGGTGCAGGTGACGCCGACGGAGCTGGGGAGCGCTCGGATCCGCGTGGGTCCGCAGTTCAGGCCCGACAAGGCATGCGACTCGCCTGCGGTCGAGGTTGTGCCCGTCGAGCTGGAGCCGATCGGAGGTGCGCAGTGAGCCGGGCCGCGTGGGTGCTGAGGCTGTGGCTCGTGGTGGGAGTCTGCCTCGCCGCGGGGCAGGCGATGGCCCAGCCGAAGAAGCCGGCTGCGCACGTCGCACCGGTGTCCGAAGACGACGGATCCGAGGAGCCGTCTCCGCCACCGGCGCAGACCGTGCGCGCTTCGTCACGCCCCGCCATGGGCCTGCCCGGCGCCCAGCGCATCATCCGCGTGTCGCGCCCTGCGCAAGTGACTACGGAGATCGAGATCTTCCCCGACGCGCGCAAGGTGCACATGCACGT
>JAKLDZ010000429.1 GCA_022703255.1 Myxococcota bacterium
GCGACGAAGCCCGTCTGGGAGCCTACGAATCGGAGGTACTCCGACGCCCCGACCTCGACCGAGCCCGCGGATCGGTCGCGACGCTGCTCGGTTGCGCCGACACCGACGTGGCCTTCGCCACCAGCGCCACCGACGCCTTCGAGATCGACTGCGCCGACCGCGTCCCCACCTTCCGCCACGCCTGCGCCGCTCCCTCCTTCGGCAACACCAGCTCGAAGCGAACCACCAGCTCGTCGGCACGACGCACCGATCGCTTGTACCCGGTGTAGAACGACCCCAACGGCACCGCGCGCTCCCCTGTCGCGCTCGCCAGCACCACCTGCGCGTCGAGCGCCATCAACGCCGTCACGCCGTCCGCCGCGGGCGATCCCGTCACCAGGTTCCCCCCCAACGTCCCCCTCGCCTGGATCTGCAGCGCCCCCACCTCGCTCGCCATCTGCACCAGCATCGGACACCGGCGCTGCAACAGCTCGCTGCGACGCATCTCCAGATACGGCTC
Source organism: Myxococcota bacterium (assembly GCA_022703255.1). Classification (GTDB taxonomy): domain Bacteria; phylum Myxococcota_A; class Polyangia; order Polyangiales; family Polyangiaceae; genus JACRCQ01. The sequence continues at coordinate 500 of JAKLDZ010000429.1, forward strand.
CGCTGCGCCGATCCGCACCACGTCGCCCCGCTCTTCGATCCCGCGCAGCTCCCGCAATCGCGTGACATCGATGCACAGCCCGCGCTCCCGCTGCTGCGCTACGGGACGCAAATGACGCTCCACCATCCAGTCCGTGCAGCCCGCTACCGGCCACACCGGTGTCCCCTCCGCGAGCGCTTCCGACAACGCCTCGCACGCTTCCGCAAGGGTCCGCGGCGAGACCATCTCGTAATCGGCCAGGTCCGCAAGGCTCATCGACGCTCCTCCGCTGGCTCGGTCACCGCCATCACCGCCTCGACGATGCGCTTGTAGCCCGTGCACCGGCAGATGTTGCCCGCGATCGCCTCGCGGATCTCCGCCTCCGTCGGCTTCTCCACCCGCCGCAACAACCCCCGCACCGAGGCCACCATCCCCGGCGTGCAGAACCCGCACTGCACCGCCCCGCGCTCCACCATCGCGCGATCCAACGCCGTCGGCTCCGCTGCGCTCGACAACCCCTCCGCGGTCTCGATCGACCGCCCCTCACACTGTCCGATCGGGATGAGACACGCGTTCATCGCCTCCCCGTCCACCAGCACCGTGCACGTCCCGCACTCCCCCTCGCCACACCCCTCCTTCGTCGCCGTCCGATCGAGCCGATCCCGAAGCACGTCGATCAGTCGCATCATCGGCGGCACGTCCAACGTCAGCGTCTCGCCGTTGATCTTCAACGTGACCTTCATGAACGCGCCTCCCTTCCCGCCTTCTGCAACGCGTCGTAGATCCGCTCCGGCGTGATCGGGATGCTCGCGAACGACAGCCCCGTCGCATGCTCGATCGCCGCCGCCACCGCAGGCGCTCCCCCGTCCATCGGCAGCTCTCCCACCCCCTTCGCTCCTCCCGGGCCCCGCTCGTACGGCGCCTCGATCAGCTCCGTCACCATCGGCGGCGCATCCAGGCTCGTCGGCACGATGTACGACGTCATCCTCGGGTTCACGATCCGGCCGTCCTTCCAGAGCAGCTCCTCCCACAGCGCCCACCCCAACGCCTGCAGCGTCCCCCCTTCCACCTGCCCCGCGCACAGCACCGGGTGCACCACGCGCCCCACGTCGGTCGCAGTCCACAACCCCACGACCTTCACCTCGCACGTGTCGAGATCGACCTCGACCTCCACCACGTTGCACGCCCAGCCGTAGGCCCCGTACGCCACCCCCCGGTACGTCGCGTCGTCGAACTTCGCCCCCGGCGCAGGCACGAACTGACGCTTGCACTCCACTGCCCCCTCGCGCGCCAGCAACCGATCCCCCGCCGCCGCGAAGTCCCCTCCGCCCGCTTCGATCTCCCGACGCACCCGCTCCCCCAGATCGCTCGCCGCCTGCCGCACCAGCTCCCCCACCACCATCACCGTGCGACTCGCAACCGTCGGGCCCGAGTCGGGCACGATGCCGCTCACCGGCACCGCCACCTCGATCCGATCAAAGGGAACTCCCGCCCCTTCCGCCGCGATCTGACGGAACACCGTCTCCGTCCCCTGCCCCATCTCGGTCGAGCTCGACCGCACCCGCACCCTTCCGCCCGGCAGCAGGTCCACGGCAACCACGCCCTTCAGACGCTCTTCGCCGGATCCGGTGAAGCCCGCGCCGTGCAGCACCACGCTCGCCCCGATCCCCCGAACCGTTCGTGACCCGACGCAGTTGCCGACACCGAGCCGCCCTCGCTTCTCCCGGTATCCGCTCCGCGCCTCCGCCACTTCCACGCACTCGCGCACCCCCACCGAGCTCTCGAGCACCTGTCCCGACGGCGTCACCGACTCGATCCCCAAAAGGTTCTTCTTGCGCAGCTCGAGAGGATCCATGCCGAGCTCCCGCGCAATCGCGTCGAGATGCCGCTCCACCGCGAACAGCACCTGCGGCGCGCCGAATCCCCGGAACGCTCCGTTCGGCGGCGTGTTCGTCGCCACCGCACACGCCTCCACCCGCACGTGCTCCCATCGATACGCACCCGCCGCGTGCAGCGCCGCTCGCGACAACACCACCGGCGTCAGCGTGTGGTACGCCCCCGCGTCCAACACCACCTTCGCCTCCAACGCCCGCAGCGTACCGTCGCGATCGCAACCGCTCTGCAGCTCCACCCGCGCCGGATGACGCTTCGTCGTCGCCTCGATGTCCTCCTTCCGATCGAACACGATGCGCACCGCGCGCCCGCCCGCCTTGCGGCTCAACAGCGCCATCTGCAGCGCGATCACCGACGGGTAATCCTCCTTGCCCCCGAACGCCCCGCCCGTCACCGCCTGCCGCACCTGCACCCGATCATTCGGCTCCCCCAACGCGTGCACGAGCGCGTGATGCACGTAGTACGGGCACTGCAACGACCCCTCCACGTGCACCCCATCGCCGTCCCACCACGCCACCATCACCTGCGGCTCCAGGTACACGTGCTCCTGATGCCCCACCCGGTACGTCCCCCGAACCTTCACCTCGCTCGCCTCGATCGCCGACGGCGCGTCGCCCTGCTCCACCCCGCATCGCCGCATCACGTTGTCCGTGCCGTAGATCACCGCCTCGCACGCCAACGCCTGCTCGATCGTCAACACCGCAGGGAGCGCCTCGACCTCCACCCGCACGTGCGCCTTCGCGCGCTCCAAGCGCACCGGGTCCTCGCACGCCAGCAGCGCCACCGGCTCGTACATGTGGCGGATCTCTCCCGACGCCACGATCGGCAGATCCTCCTCCACCTCGGCCACCACGTTCTTCGCGATGTCCGACGCCGTCACCACCACGATCCCCGTCCAGTCGAATCCGGGATCGAGCTCGATGCCGATCAGCTTCCCCCGCGCCACCTCGCTGCGCACCACCGCCGCATGCAACACCCCGTCCCGCTTTGCGTCCGCCGCGTAGCGCGTCGCGCCGCACAGCTTCCCGGGCCCGTCCACGCGCGCCGGAGCCTCTCCCATCCATCCCGCGGTGCCCGCCACTCTCTCGGCCATCGGCGCAATCTAGCAGCAGCCCCTCACCGCCAGAAGTCCGGCCGGCTCCCCGCCATCGCTTCCCACGCCTCCGGCGTGTCCAGATCCCGCACCGCCTCCGGCTCCTGCACCGGCACCGTCACACACCTGTCACCCAGCGATCCGAGCACCTCGCGCAGCGGCCGGGCCGCGTGCGCGTACTCCCTGCGCAGCATCCCCGCGTCGCACGCCACCGGATGCCCCGGACGCCCCCCTCCCCGCGATGGCCTCGCCGCTTCCGCCGGCCCCAGCGCACCCGCTAGCGCCTCCACCACCGCAGTCGATGCCGGAAGCACATCCACCGGCGTCACGATCACCACCGCCTCGCTCGACAGCGCACCGCTGCGCACCGCCGCCGCAATCGACCCCGCGGGCCCGAGCGCGTCGGGCTCCTCCGATACCAGCAGCTCCAACGACGCATCCGCCCTGCGCAGCACCTCGGCGATGGACTCCCGCGTCACGACGATCGTGCGCGCGCAATCGTGGCGACGCGACTGCGCGTGCGCCGACGCCAACGGCCGCCCGCGCCACGACAGCAACGCCTTCGGCCCGCCCATCCTCGCGCCCATGCCCGCTGCGAGCACCAGACAGCAGCGTCGCAAGGTGACCCGCCCCGTCACAACGGTTGCTTCGTCGGACATCCGGCCACCACCTGTACTTGCCCCACCGCCCCCTCCTCCAGCCGATCACACGCCTCGCCGTGCACCGACAAAGTCTGCGCTCCCGTCCACGTCCAGCCGTCCTCCGCGTCGTACGCGATCGCCTCCTGGTCGAAGTACACGTTGACCAGCGACGGCTCCGGCGGCGCTTGATCCAACACGAAGTCGCACGTCACCAGCACCTGCGTCCCGATCTCCCGAAGCGTCGCGCTGAGCGATTCCATGTCGTCGATGCGGTAGTACTTCGGCTCCCCCACCCGCGCCGATCCCCCGATCGTTGCAAGCTGATCGAGCAGCAACCCGTATTGAGCGCTCCCGGGAATCCCCACCACGAACGTGCGAATCCCCAGCTCCCGCAAGTGCTGCACCGACAGCGTCGTCTCCACGCCGTCCACGCACATCAACGGTCCCGGCCCGCTCACCAGCGCTGGATCACAACAGTTGTAGTCCGACGTGCACTTCTTGCCGCCGACCGATTCGCCCTCGATGTTGTACACGCACTCCGAAGCCGTACACGACGTCTTCGCGCTGCAGTTCGGCGCACCGTCCGTGGCCAGCACCACCGCGGTCTTGCCCGGCAACGCCGCCAGCGTCGGCGCCAACACCTCCAACGTCGCCGCGGTCGGCGTCCCCCCGATCGGCTCCACATCCGTCGCCGCCGCCATCGCCTTCGACATGAAAGATCCGACCCGCTCGACCCGTTCATCCGACTGCGCGTTCTGGCTCCACATGGCCGCAGCCCCGCAGATCATCCTCGGCATGCGCGGCCTGCTCATCGGCTCGGGCGCCATCGAGAGCATCCACGCCTGGGTCATCCAAGCCCGATGCCGCTTGCCCGGCATGCGCTGGTCCACCGCGGGGGTCAACGCCATGCTCCGCCTCC
>JAKLDZ010000043.1 GCA_022703255.1 Myxococcota bacterium
CAGCGAGCAGCTCGCCCGAATCTCCGTCCAGAAGCACTCGCAGTAGTCCTTCAACGCAGGATCGTCCTTCGTGCACCCCTTCATGAAACCGTCGCGGAGCATCGACTCCGGCATCTTCTCCCCGCACTCCTGCCCCGTCTTCTTGGTGAGCACCTCGAGCTTGCTCGACGGGATCTCGTCGCGGTTCATCTCGTCGAGGGTCACCGCGCCCGCGAACAGCTTCCACGCGCAATCGCAGAACGACGCCAGATCCGCGGACTTCGCGCACTCGTTCTTGTAGTCGCGCTCGTGGTCCGCCAGCACACGCGGCGCCGCCGCATCGGACTTCGTCCCCGGCCCGCTCTCCTCCTCACCCTTCGTCGCCGCCCCCTCCGCCTTGCTCGCCGAAGGCTCCTTGTCCGGAGTCTGCGGGGGTTGCTGAGGGGCTGCTCCACACGCTGCCACGAGCACTCCGCACAATACGAGAACGAGTCGTCGATTCATCATGGTTGCCGGAGCCTATCCGACCCAAACGGGCTCGGATAGGCCCAAGGCGCTGCGAACATATTGCCGGGATTCGGGCTTGATGCGCGTCGCCCCTTCGCCTACTCCCAGGCCCGCAACCCGTTCGGGTCGCGCCCTCACAGCACAGCCACCGGAGCAGACATGTCGATCCAAGGCCCTGACACACCGGACCTTCAGCCCTTGCGCCAGATGCTCGCAGCGTGGGAAGACCTCGAGCCGCGCAAGCTCATCGCGGTCCTGCAGAAAACCCAGGGGCTCTACGGCTACCTCCCCGTCGCTGCGCTCGACTTCATCGCCGAGCACATGCGCATCCCCGAAGCCCGCGTCTACGGCGTCACCACCTTCTACTCCCAGTTCCGCCTCACCCCCCAGGGCGACCACGTCATCCAGGTCTGCGACGGCACCGCCTGCAACGTCAAAGGCTCCGGCCACTTCGTCGATGAGCTCGTCTCCCTGCTCGGTATCCGCCCCGGAGAGACCACGCCCGACGGCAAGATCACCTTCCAGACCGTGGCCTGCGTCGGCGCATGCGGCGTCGCGCCGGCCGTCGTCGTCGACGGCGAAGTGCACGGCCGCATGACCTCCGCGGCCCTGCGCAAGACCGTCAACGCGCTGCTCGAAGCGCCCCCGCGCAGCGGCTCCCGCAAGGTCGCCCTCCCCGTCGTCGGCGCCCCCGCGCGCAAGGCGCGCACCTTCCTCGATCGCTGCTGCGGCAAGTGCAAGACCTCGCCGGACAACCCCTGCCCCGACTTCCTGCGCTGCCGGCTCGAGGGCGAGTCGTGTCACGACGACCCCGCGTGCGAAGCGTATCGGGAGGAGCTCCGCAAGCTCGTGCGCCACACCTCCGAGGCGTTCGAAGCCCACGTATTCCTCTGCAAGGGCCTGACCTGCGACGCCTCCGGCGAAGCGGGCATCCGCAAGGCCTTCGAAAATGAGCTCGCCCGACACGGCATCCTCGACAAGGTCGAGTTCATCGAGACCGGCTGCATGGGCCTGTGCGAGGTCGGCCCCATCGTCCAGATCTCGCCCCACGAAGCCTTCTACTGCCGCGTCCGCGCCGAAGACGTCCCCGAAATCGTCGAACGCCACATCCTCAAGCACGAGGTCGTCGAACGCCTCCTGTATGACCGCGACTGCCGCACCGAGGCCGATATCCCCTTCTACAAGGCCCAGGTCCGTCGCGTGCTGTCCAACACGGGGAAGATCGACCCCGAGAACATCGACGAGTACATCGCGCGCGGAGGCTACCGGGCGCTGTACGACGCCATCCGAGGCGGCTCTCCCGAGAAGGTCGTCGAGACGATCCTCGCGTCGGGTCTCCGCGGACGAGGCGGCGGCGGGTTCCCCACGGGGCGCAAGTGGGCCATCGCGCGTTCGCAGCCGGATCCGGAGCGGTATCTGGTGTGCAATGCCGACGAAGGCGATCCGGGAGCGTTCATGGATCGCAGCGTGCTCGAAGGCGATCCGCACCGCGTGATCGAAGGGATCCTGCTGGGTGCCTACGCGATCGGCGCGCGCAAGGCGTTCATCTACTGTCGCGCGGAATACCCTCTTGCGATTCGACGGCTGGAGGTCGCGTGCGAGCAGGCGCGGGCCTACGGGCTGCTCGGCAAGAACCTGCTCGGCGCCGGATTCGACATCGACCTCGAGGTGGTGCAGGGCGCAGGCGCCTTCGTCTGCGGCGAGGAGACCGCCCTCATCGCAAGCATCGAGGGCAAGCGCGGCATGGCCCAGAACAAGCCCCCGTTCCCCGCCGAACACGGCTTCCGCGGCCACCCCACCTGCGTCAACAACGTCGAGACCTTCGCCAACGTCCCCCTCATCATCGCCAACGGCGCCGACTGGTTCCGCTCCGTCGGAACCCACAACAGCCCCGGCACCAAGATCTTCTCCCTCAGCGGCAAGGTGCGCCTCACCGGCCTCGTCGAGGTCCCCATGGGGACCACCATGCGCCAGGTCCTCGAAGAGATCGGCGGCGGCGCCCCCGAAGCTAGCGCCATCAAGGCCGCCCAGACCGGCGGCCCCTCCGGCGGCTGCATCCCCGAACACCTGATGAACGTCGCCATCGACTACGACTCCCTCAAAGCCCTCGGCGGCATGATGGGCTCCGGCGGACTCGTGGTCACCGACCGCGACACCTGCATGGTCGCCTTCGCACGCTTCTTCCTCTCCTTCACCCAGCACGAGTCGTGCGGAAAGTGCATCCCCTGTCGCGAAGGCACCAAGCGCATGCTCGAGATCCTCGATCGCATCGTCGCCGGCGAAGGCAAGATGAGCGACCTCGACGAGCTGCGCAACCTCGCCGCCGTGATCCGGCGGACCAGCGCTTGTGGCCTCGGCCAGTCCGCGCCGAATCCCGTGCTCTCCACCCTGCAGTACTTCGAGCACGAGTACCTCGCCCACATCCGCGACCTGCGCTGCACTGCCGGCGTCTGCAAGTCCCTGCTGCGCTACCACATCCTCGACTTCTGCCGCGGATGCACCGCCTGCGCCCGCAAGTGCCCCGTCCAGTGCATCAGCGGAGAGCGCGGCCAGGTGTTCGTCATCGACCAGCCTCGCTGCACCAAGTGCGGCGAGTGCTACCGCGTGTGCCCCTTCAACGCCGTCGCCAAGGTCTGACCTCAACCGCGGAAGGTACCCCCATGACCGACATCGCCCTGAGCATCAACGGTATCCCGGTCGAGGTCCCCCCGGGCTCGACCCTGCTCGACGCCGCCCACGCGATCGGTGTGCGCATTCCCACGCTCTGCCACGATCCGCAGCTGACCATCAGCGGCGCGTGCCGCATGTGCGTGGTCGAGGTGGCCAATCCCGACGGCTCCACGCGGCTCGAGCCCGCGTGCTCCTACCCCGCGCGCGACGGCATGTCCGTGCGCACGAACACCGCCGAAGTCCGCAACGCCCGTCGCACCATCATCGAGCTCATCCTCGCCAACCACCCGCGAGCCTGCCAGACCTGCGTGCGCAACGGTCGATGCCAGCTCCAGAGCTTGTGCCGCGAGTACAGCATCGACGAGATCCGCTACGAAGGCGAGAAGCGTTGCTTCGAGGTCGACACCTCCACCGTCGCCCTCACTCGCCACCCCGACTACTGCATCCTCTGCGGCAAGTGCGTCAAGGTCTGCCGCGAAGTCCAGGGCGTCCACGCCCTCGACTACGTCAACCGCGGCTTCAACACCATCACCATGCCCGCCTTCGACCGCGACCTCGCTCACACCGTCTGCGTCCTGTGCGGCCAGTGCCTCCTCAAGTGCCCCGTCGCCGCCATCCGCGACCGCAGCTACGTCGACGAGGTCGAAGAAGCCCTCGACGATCCCCAGCGCATCTGCATCGTGCAGATCGCGCCTTCCATCCGCGCTTCCGTGGGCGAGCTCTTCGGCCTTCCCCCCGGCACACTGCTCACCAACAAGATCCCCACCGCCCTGCGACGCCTCGGCTTCCGCCACGTCTTCGACACCGACTTCGGCGCCGACATGGCCGTCATGGAAGAGGGCCACGAGCTGGTCGAACGCATCCGCAACGCCGGCCCCTTCCCCCTCATCACCTCCTGCTCCCCCGGCTGGGTCAAGTACATGGAGCACTTCTTCCCCGACTTCATCCCCATGATGTCGTCCACGAAGTCTCCCCAGCAGATCGTCGGCGCCCTCACCAAAACCTTCTTCGCCCAGCGCATGGGCATCGACCCCGCTCGCATCTACCTCGTCTCGATCATGCCCTGCTCCGCCAAGAAGTACGAGAGCCAGCGCCCCGAGACGCGCATGGACGGCGGCCTGCACGAGGTCGATGTCGTGCTCACCACGCGCGAGTTCGGGGACCTGCTCCGGCTGCACGAGATCGATCTCCCCTCCCTGCCCGACGGCGACTTCGATCCCATCCTCGGCGAGAGCACCGGCGCTGGACTCATGTTCGGCGTCACCGGCGGCATGATGGAAGCCTCCCTGCGTACCGTCGCCACTGTCCTCGACCCCAAGGGCGAGCCTCCCCTCGAGTTCCCCCTGCTCCGCGGCACCAGCGGCATCAAGCGCGGCTCCGTCATCGTCGGCGACCACGAAGTCCACCTGTGCGCCGTCCACGGCCTCGGCAACGCTCGCAAGATCCTCGAAAGCATCCGCTCCGGCAAGGAGAACATCCACTTCCTCGAGGTCATGGCCTGCCCGGGAGGCTGCGTCGGCGGCGGCGGACAACCGCTGCCCACGACCGACGAGATCCGCAAACGACGCATCGAGGCGATGTACTTCGAGGATCGCGGCAAGCCCATCCGCCAGGCGCACCGCAGCCCCGCGGTTCGGCAGATCTACCGCGACTTCCTCGGGGAGCCCCTGAGCCACAAAGCCCACGAGCTCCTGCACACGACCTACACGCCTCGCACCCCGCGCGGATTCTGATCCCCCCCTCCGCATCCGCTCCAACGAGCCCCTCATCCTTCGACGGCGTCGAAACTGCCCGGATCCGACACCGCTCCCATGCGCGCTCGGACACCGGTGCTAGGGTTCCGCCCCCATGACTTCGATCGACTACGACGTGGCAATCCTGGGCGCCGGTAGCGCCGGCGCCGCTGCTGCGTCGTTCCTCGCCCGCTCCGGCCGACGCGTCGCCCTCCTCGATTCCCGCCCCTTGCGCTTCGGTGGCGCACGCTGGGTCGATGACGTGCCCCCCTGGATGTTCGATCGCGCGGGGCTCCCTCGCCCTCTCCCTCCCGTCAAGCGATGCGACCACAGGCCGTTGACGCTGGCCGCCTGGCGCGGGAACCTGCGCGTATCGATCGGTCCGCGGCCAATCTGGGGCATCGACATGCCCGCGTTCACCCAGAACCTGCGCGATGAGTCCGTCGCTCGAGGGGTCGAGCCCTTCGAGGAGATCTCGCTCCACCGTGTGCTGGAGTCGCGCGGGCGCCCGGTCGAGATCCACTTCGACGGACGCACGCCAGGCGGAGACTCCCGCGCCCATCACCTGAGGGCACGGCTGTTCGTCGATGCTTCGGGAATGCGTCAGGCTCTGCTGCGCAGGACCTCACGCCTTTCCCCCATCTGTCCCGCGCTCGCGCCCTCCGAGATGTGCTCTGCCACCCAGCAGATCCGCGAGATCGTCGATCGCGCCGGAGCCTTGGACTTCCTCGAGCGTCACCGAATCGGCTACGGGCACGTGCTGAGCTTCATGGGCGCACGCGGCGGGTTCTCGTCGCTCATGGTGCAGGTGGAGGCCGACGGCGAGCGCGTGGAGATTCTTGCGGGCGCGACGGATGCCGGGCCGGCCGGCACCGGGCCGCTTCTGTTGCGCGAGTTTCTCGCACAGCAGCCTTGGATCGGGCGCTTCGTCTTCGGTGGCGCCGCACGGATTCCGATCCGCAGGCCCTACGATCGGTTCGCTGCGGAGGGGATCGCCCTGCTCGGCGACGCTGCCTGCCAGACGTTTCCCGCGCACGGAAGCGGCGTGGGCAGCGGGCTGGTGGCCGCGCGCATGCTCGCGGATGCGGTCCAGCCCTTCGACGATCCCGGCTGTCCGGAAGCGATGTGGACCTACCAGGCCGCGTTCCAGAGGGAACGAGGCGGCGTCCATGCGGCCTATGACGTGCTCCGTCGCGCGTCGCAACGCCTCGATGAGCCCACCGTCGCCGCCTTGATGGAACACGGACTCGTCAACGCCAACAATACCTGGTCCACCCTCAACCAGCAGATTCCCGCGTTGCCGCCCGAGGAGGTTGCCCGCATGGCGCGCGGTGCCGCGTCGCTGCGTGTCCGCTCCGTCCCGTTGATCGCCTCCGCCACGCGAATGCCGCTGATCCAACGCCTCTACGCCTGCTACCCGCTCACCCCCGGCGCGCGAACGCTGCACGCTTGGGCTCGAGCCGCGGCAGCCTTGTGTGGGCATCGCCCCGATGCTCAACGCCCCGAGGGCCTTCCTGCATAGGTCAGCACCGCCGACAGCAGGGCCACGCCGGAGGCGATCAGGAACCCCGTCCTCATCGCTCCGTCCGCCGCCGGCATCCACGTTCCTGAGGCATGAGAGGGGCCGAACACCGACGCGAAGATCGCCGAGCCCGAGGCGACGCCGAGGGTCATGCCGAGATTGCGCGCGAGGGACATCACGCCTCCGGCAACGCCCTGCCGCTCCCGAGGCGCCGAGCCCATCAGCGCGCTCGAGTTCGGCGAGATGAACACCCCGGTCCCGGCGCCGCACACCAGCATCCACGCCGCCGGCTGCCACATCCCGCGGGTCGGCCACGACCACGCCAGCCCCGCCAGCCCGATCGCCAGCGTCACCATCCCCAAGGTCGCAAGCCCTCTCGAGCCGATGCGATCGGACAGCGTGCCCGACCCCCACACGATCAGCGCCATCGCCACCGCCTGGGCCGCCATCACCCGCCCCACCTGCGGCGGACTCATCCCCTGACCGTCGCGAAGCGCGAACGGCATGAGGAACAGCGGGATGAACAGCGCCGTGTAGTTGAGCAGCGCGGCCCCCGTTGCCGACGAGAACACCCTCGAGCGGAACAGGCGCAGGTCGAGCATCGGCGCGGGATGCCGCAGCTCGACCCAGGCGAAGACCGGCGCGAGCAGCAGCGCCACCGCCGCCAACCCGACCGTCCTGGGGTTCGTCGCTCCCCATGCCACCCCTCGCGTCGTAACGAGCAGGAACGCCAGCGTCCCCGCCGCGGCCAGCGCCGCCCCCGGGATGTCGAAGCGCGCCGCCTTGCCCCCGCCCCGGCGCAACGGCATCACGCTCGCCGCCCATCCCACCGTCAGCAGCGAGGCTGCCACGCTCGCCCAGAAAATGGATCGCCACCCGAACCATTCCACAAGCACTCCGCCCACCGGCGGCCCCACCGCGAGCCCCACGTACGTCGCCGTGGACATCATCCCCAGCGCGAACCCCCGCCGCGTCGCCGGCATCGCAAGCGTCATCAGCGCCGGCGAAGACGACATCACCAGCGAGGACCCGACCCCTTGCAGGATCCGGAAGGCGATGAGCAACCCCGGACCAGGTGCCAACGCGCAGCCGAGCGACCCCACCCCGAAAATCGACATCCCCGTCACGTACGTCCTGCCGTGCCCCAGCAGATCCCCCACCCTCCCCGCCGGCAGCAGCAGCACCGTCACCGACAGCAGGAACGAAAGCACGAACCACGCCGCCTGCGACGGGTCCACGCGATAGTCCCGCGCCATGTCCGGCAGCGCCACGTTGATCACGCTCGAGGTGAGCGAGGAGAGGAACGAGCCCGCCGCAACCGCCGACAGCAGACCCTTGTTCATCGCGACCGCTCCCGACTCGTTTCCAGCTCCCGCGGGTCGCTCTGCCATCGTGTTCGCCCGTTTCGTCGCGTGACGATTCATTCGTGGATGAAGACGGTCGTACCGCCGGAGGCGACGTAGGCTCCGTGCCACCCTTTCGGCAGCTCGGGCCCGGTGAACTCGAACACCCACGCCGCATCCGCGGGCGCCAGGTTCACGCACCCGTGGCTGTGCACGTGACCGAAGTCGTCATGCCAGAACGCCCCGTGCAACGCATACGACTTGTGGAAGTACTGCACGTACGGCACGTCGTCGATCCGGTACTCCCCACCCAGCTCGTCCCCCGTCATCTTCGTGCTCACGTGCTTCGCGAACACCGAGAACACCCCGCGGGGCGTCGCATGCGTCGTCTCCGGATCCCCGAGAAACCCCGTGCCCGTCGACACCAGCGTCGCATACACCGCGCGCTTCCCTTCGTACGCCACCAGCGACTGGCTCCGAATGTCGATGTCCAGCCATCGCTGATCCTCTCGCTTCACGAAGCTCGGGATGTTCTTCCGCGGCTCGAGCACCGTCACCGCTCCCGCCGGTACCCACGCCCCCTCCGCCGTCTCGTACAGCTCGCTCCCCTTGTCCTTGCGCGTCTGCCCCGTCAGCACCACCCCCTGCTTCGCTCCAAGCGCCACCGTCTGCGACAGCTTCCCGTCGTCGTCGGCCTTGTACGCCGTCGCCCCTCGCCCCTTCACGAACGCCACCGGCAACGCCTGCCCCTCGCCCAGCAACACCCCGCGGAACGAGCTCGGCTTGATCACGCTCACCCGATCGAGCGCCACCAGATCGAGCTGCGAGGTGATCGCCCAGCGCCTCCCCTCGGCCTCGAAGTGCGACAGGATCGCCAGCCGCGTGTTCGGATCGGCCCGCCCCGTGTGCACCCAGAACCGAAGCCGCGGCGCCGTGCCGACCGGCCGCGGAATCCTCCCTCCCTCCGCCAGATACGCCGGCGTCTCGATCGCCGGCCCCAGCAGCTCGAAGTTCGGATCCTTCGGCGCGCTCGCGATCCTCGCCTTCACCTCCCCGCCTTCCACCTTGCGCATGTCGGTCGCCGTGGGAATCCGCGTGTAGTAGTGCGGCACCGCACCCTTCACCTTCGCGTACGGGTACGGCATCGGCTCCCCGCGCGCCGCCAGCGGCTTCGCCAACGACAGGATCGCCGCCTTCTCGTCCAGCGTCACCGCGTCGTTCGCGCACACGAACCCCCGCGGCTCCACCGCGTACCACCCCCCCTTGCAGCCCGTCGTGCCCACCGGCTCGTCGCTGCGCAATACCGATGCCCCCACGCGCAAATAGCCGATCGCTCGTGCGCTGTTCTGCGGCAGCGCACGCACGAACGTCTCGATCGCCGTGCTGTACAGCGGCTTCTCGCCCCAGGCCTTCGGCTCCTCCGCAGCAGGCGATCCGGGACACGTGGACGCGGAGCCCGAGGGGACGCACGATGCCACGGGTGCGCACCCGTCCGCAGCGCTGCACGCGGGAGCGACGGGCTCGGCGGAGTCGGGTGCCGACACCGACGCGCCCGCGGAAGCTGCGCTCGAAGCAGAGGGTGCGGGGGCCGGATCTTCGTGGGGCGCTGAACGCCGGCAGGCGGGCGACACGAAGGCCATCGCTGCTGCGCACAGCAGGATCGTTCCTTGTCTTGCGCGACTTCTGGCTGCCATGTCTTCCATCCGTCGGAGCCCCGACCCCGGGGCGGACGGGACCTCTTGTAGTGTAGGAACAGCGACCTTGCACGTCGGTCGTGGACGCACCGCCGACCGCACCCCACCGGGACGCGTGAACCTATGCAGAAAACTGGCGAAATCGGCCCGGAGGATCGATCCTCGCGTCGATGCCGCCCCACCGTGTCGCAGGCGCCGTGCCCTTGTTGGCGTGGAGCGCCCTCGCTCTGACCTCGTGCGTGATCGACCAGCCCGGCATGGGCCTGCTCGAACCCCCCCGCTCCCCGCACGCGCTCTTCCCCAGGACCTCATCTCCCCGGGCGGAGTCCAACGCTCCAACACCGCGCGACACCGTCGCGGAGCCGCCCCACGCTCCGCCTGCGCCGACCTGCCAGGACACCTTCCTGCCCCCGTTCGATACCCCGTTGACCTGGCGGGCTGCGTATCGAAGCGCCACCAAGGGCCAATACCACCACTGCCCGGCGTGGAGCTCCTACGGCCCCGTGCGCCCCAACGGCAAGTGGCACCGCGGCCTCGACATCGCCTCGCCCTCCGGTACCCCCGTGCACGGCGCCATCGCCGGCGTCCTCTCGTACGGACGCGATCCCAATGGTTGGGGGCTGTTCGCGCGCCTTCGCTTCCGGCCGTCGATCCGAGCCGCGGACGGGACCTGCTCCCGCGGCGAACCCCTCGAGCTCCTCTACGCGCATCTGCAGGAGGACTCCGCAGCTTTCCCTCCGGGCGAAGAGCACCAGGTCGCCGCCGGCACCATCGTCGGCCGCGTGGGATGCAGCGGCAACGCCCGCGGCATGTGCTCCCCCTCGCTCGAATCCCACGTCCACGTCACGCTGCGAACCATCACCGATCACAAGCAGATCGATCCGCAGCCCCTGCTCGGGTGGAAGCCCGCTTCCCCGGGCCCCGCAGACTTCCAGCCGTCGCTGCTCCCCTGTCCGTGAGCCCGCAGCATCGATCGGACCTGCCGGTGCACCGGGGTCGAGGACCCACGCAACGCGCGTGGCGATCTAGCGGGACTTGAGCGCAGCCTTCTCGCGGGCGAGATAGGCGACGTGCCCCATCTCTTCCTCGACGAGCGCGTGGACCTTGTCCTTGCCGAGCCAGGCAGGCACCAGGGTCTCGACGCCCTGGAAGAACAGGATGGAGTCGCGTTCGAAGTCGATGGCGATGTCCAGCACCTGCTCGGGGGTCTCCTTGCCCGTGAGCATGCGGGTGACGTCTCCGGACCGGAACACGTGCCGGTTCGCCATCTCCGTCAGGTAGTGCGCTGCGTCGCCGTTGGGATCGAACGTGGTCGGCTCGGCCTCGCGCCCCTTGAGGTTCTCCCGCATCTTCGAGAACAGGCTCTCGTGCCCTCCCTCCCACTCGGCGAGCTGCTCGAGGCGCTTCTTGACGCTGTCGTCCGTCGAGATCTCCGCCGCACGCCGGTAGAACGCGGCCCCGTTGCGCTCGATCTGCTCTGCCATCGCCAGGATGTCGTCGGCGTTGAAGTTCGCGACCATGAAAGCAGCCTCCTTGGTGTCCGCGGGCGAGCGCACCACGACACGCGGCCGGCCGCAAGCGGATCCGCCCTACTTCATCACGCACGCCTTCGCACCCGAGCCTTGGAGCATCGGGTCTTCCATGCACGCAAGGCCCGGACCGCACTGGGAGTCGTCCTGGCAGGTGTCGCAGCCGGCCAGCAGATTCCCGCTCACCGGAGGCGCTACGTGACACGTGCAGCTCGCGCAGTACTGCTTGCACGACGTCGTCTGCGGACACGTGTCGCCCATCGCACACGCAAGCTTCGTCGTCCCGTCATCGCTGCACGTGATCGCTGCAATGTTCCCCGGGCACGCGTCGAAGCCCCCGCACGGACCGCTGCCTCCCGTGCCCGCCCCCGCCCATCCCGCGGCGCCGCCTTGTCCCGCTCCCGCTCCACCCCCGACTCCGGATGCCCCACCCGTCGCTGCGCTCCCTCCCACGCCTCCTGCGCCCGACGCACCGCCTTCGCCGCTCGCGCCGCCCTGCGCGGTGACCGCACCTCCGGTGCCTGCAGCGCCCGCGTCGCTTGAAGGCCCCTCGGTCTTGCCCGCACACGACGCCGCGGCCGCGAGCACCCAGGGCAGAAGCACGACGATCCGGGGAAGGTCCATCCCTGGATCATACCGCGCGAGCCGACCGATCGAGGAGGATCTTGCGCCGCGGGCGACGCTTGCGCCGCGAAGCGCGCGGCTCCACGTCTGACGCCATGTGCACGCTCGTCCTCGCCCACCGCGTGGTCGCCGACCTGCCCTTGATCGTGCTCGCCAACCGCGACGAGTTCCTCGACCGCCCGGCGCTGCCGCCGGGGCTCATTCGTTCGGGTCCCGACGTATTCGGCGGGCTCGACGAGCAGGCGGGTGGGACCTGGCTCGGCGTCAACCAGCACGGGTTGCTCGTGGGCTTGACCAACCTCGCTGGCACCCTCCCCGACCCCTCGCGCCGCTCCCGAGGACTGCTCGTCATGGACCTGCTCACGCTGCGCTCTGCCGCCGAGGTCCACGACGCGCTCTCGCGCATCGGACGCGACGCCTGCAACCCGTTCCGCGTGATCGCGTCGGACGGGATCGATGCGCTTCGCGCGCGCTACGACGGCGCCGTGGCGCTCGAGAACCTTTCGCCCGGCGTGCACGCGGCGACCAACTGGCGGGAGGGCTCCGCAGGCCAGGACAAGCGCTCGCGCGCCGAGGCGCGTGTGCGCGACGCGCTCGCGAGCGCCCCGGAGCCCGCGAAGCTCGCCGGCAAGCTCGCGTTGGTGGGGGCGCACCACGACTCCGACGGCGACCCCCATCACAGCTTGTGCTGCCACGCCCCGGGGTACGGCACCCGGTCGTCCTCGATCGTGCTGATCGGTCCCTCGGTCGCCCACTGGTCTCACGCCGAAGGGCCGCCTTGCCGCACGCCCTACGACGATCGCTCCGTGGCGTTCCGGCGCGTGCTGCATCGTCCCTGAGTGCGGCCACGCGGCCGCCCCGTACGATCCCGCGCGGCGGCCCGAGGGCGGCGCCGCGGGAGATCGCTCGACTTTCAGCGCATATTGAAAGGTTTGACGCCCCCCTGCCCCCTGGGTACCTATGGGGATTGCATGCTGTCCTCGCCATTGTCGCGCGCGCTCGCCGGCTCCCTTCTGATCGGCTTCGCTTCGACCGGGTGCGGCTCCTCCGAGCAGGCGCCCGCAACACCCTCTCCCGACGCAGGGCAAGGCGGCTCGGGCGGGGCGGTGCAACCCGATGCGGGGTTCACCTGCACCGAGGGAGACTCCCTCGATCTCGACGGGATCTTCGCGCTGTACGCGCGCCTGAGCCTGACATTCCTCAGCCATCCGGGTGGCGCGGTGACGGTCTGCCCCGTGGACCAGACGAGCGATGGAACCTTCCTCGCCCTGGTGGAGATCAAGCACTCCCCGGGCGGCGTGGAGGTCGAATCGGTGCGCGCCTCGGTGTGCTCCCTCACGCTCCCAGAGATCAGCGCCGTGGTGGGGGACTGCGATCCTTCGGCACCCAACGTCGTGTGGGCCGGGCTTCGGTTTCCCCAGGTTCTGATCGACACGCTGCCGCTGACTCCCGTGGCGCAAGCGACGGGGGTGCTCGACGCTGCACAGGCCGGAGCGAACCTCGAGCTGTCGCGGATGACGTTTTCGATCGGCACCCGGCAGAAGGGCGACGCGATGCCCGGGTGGCAGTCCGAGGTCGACGGCTGCGGCATGGCGGATGTGGCGCCGGGGCGCGGAGCGACGTGCGACGAGAAGTGCGTGCAGGGCTGTCCGGAGCTGGTGGACGACGACGGGGATGGGTGGCCTGGGGTGACGGTTCACGTGTGCGGGGTCACGGAAGACGACAAGAAGTCGAAGGTCCCGTGCAATGCCGAGAACCCGAGCGAGCCTGGCGTGGCGATCCAGGGACGCGCCGTGCTCGACCTCCAGGTGGACCCGCTGTTCCGCCCTCGCGTCCGCTCCTCGTGCGAGCTCGAGGGCGGATTCGAAACCGAAATCCGCTACAACGTCTGCGGCGCCGACCTCTACCTGTCCAATACCCCCATCAGCGTGACCAGCGCCATCGCCTCGCTCCCGATCTACGTCGTCAACTCCCACCTCAGCGAGTTCCGCGCCGTGCGCATCGACGGCCGTCACGGAGCTCCGTCGTGGGAGCCCGACTTCTCCAACCCCCTCGAAACCTGCCGCCGCGTGATCGAGCACCAGAACGAGCTCAAGTAGCGAACGGCCCTACGCGGCGCGTCGATGCCCCGAACGGCGAAATCGGCGCTACTCCCCGGCGCTGGTTGGAGTATGGCTGGCTCGGCGCCAGGCAGGCGCCGGAGGAGTCTTCATGAAACGAGTTGCCATCACCGGCGTGGGCATGGTCACCCCGCTGGGCCTCGACGTCGCGACGAGCTGGGAAGGGTTCACGAGCGGGCGTTCGGGTGTGCATCGGATCGAGAGCTACGACCCGACGGGTGAGAAGGTCCCCGTCGCGGCCGAGGTCTCCGTGGCGAATGGCAAGGCGCTGGCCGACAAGCTCCCGGCCGACGTGCAGGATCGCACGTCGCGGTTCGTTCACTTCGCACTCGAAGCGGCCCGCGAAGCCCTCGCGAGCGCCGGGCACCCGCATCGGGAGAACCCCGAGCGTTGGGGCGTGTTCAGCGGCGTGGGGTTCGGTGAGCCGCTCCCCTCCGACGGATACAAGGTCGGGCCCACGACGATCATCCGCGCGATGCCCAACGCGGTCCCCGCGTGGGTGACGATCCTCGAAGGGCTCAAAGGCCCGAGCGTGACCTGCAGCACCGCGTGCGCGTCGGGAGCTCACGCCATCGGCCTCGCCTTCGATCAGGTGCGCTGCGGACGCGCGACCGGCATGCTCGCCGGCGGCGTGGACACGGTCATCACCCGCGACGTCATGCGCACCTACGCCTGGATGCGCGCTCTGAACACCGCGAAGGACGAGGACCCGACCGTCATGTCGCGCCCCTTCGACGCCACCCGCCGGGGCTTCGTCCTCGGCGAGGGCGCGGCCTTCCTCATGCTCGAAGAGTGGGAGCACGCGCGCGCACGCGGCGCCAGGATCCTCGCCGAGTTCCGCGGCTTCTGCGCCACCTCCGACGCCTACAACATCGTCGCGGTCGCACCCGAAGGTGAAGGCATGGCGCGCTCGATGACCGGTGCGCTGATGGACGCGGGACTGCCCCCCGACGCCGTCGACTACGTCAGCGCCCACGGCACCAGCACCAAGATGAACGACAAGGAAGAAACCCACGCCATCCATCGGTCGTTCGGCAAGCACGCCGAGAAGCTCATGATCAGCTCGCAAAAGTCCATGATCGGTCACTGCATGGGCGGCGCGGGCGCCATCGAGGCCGCGGTCACCCTGCTGTCGATCGTCCACCAGACCGCAACACCCACCATCAACCTCAAGAACCCCGATCCGGAGTGCGATCTCGACTACGTGCCGAACACCGCACGCAAGGCGACGATCCGCGCTGCCATCAGCAACTCCTTCGGCTTCGGCGGCCACAACACCACCATGGTGTTCGGCCACCCCGACATGCGCTGACTCCCGTCAGAACGCCCCGCTCACCACCGCCCCGTAGCCCGTCCCCACTCGCATCGGACGCACCTGGATCGCCGTGTCCAGCACGAGCACTTCCTTCGTCGCCGTGTAGCCGATCAGCAGAAACGTCCCCCCCAGCGTCTGGATGATCCCGTCCGTGATCAATCCCATCACCGCAAACACGTCTCCCACGCAGTCCACGACCGTTCCGTCCTCCTGCTCCCCGCACGAGCGACGCTTCCCCAACGTCATCCACGGTCCCACGAACGGCACCGCAAGCCACCCCGTCTCGTTGGCGAAGTCGGCCGACAGCGCGGCCATCATGCCCGTGCCGTAGCCAACGCCGGTGAGGATCCATCCCGCGGTGACCAACCCCGACCTGGGGCGCGACTCCACGTGGTATCCCGCCGGGATCGGATCTCCTTCGCGATACGGTTTGCGCCGCGGTAGAGCCGTCGGGGGCGCCCCGTACGGATGCGGGTAGGCCGGAACGCCGTATTGCGGCGGCTGTCCCCAAGGCTGCTGCGGGGCCCCCCACGCCGGGCCCGGCTGCGCGGCCGGCGGCCATGCTGCAGGCGGCTGCCCGGGCGCCGTCGGCTGCGGTGCGGGATACGTCGCCGTCGGCTGCGCTGCGGGATACGTCGCCGTCGGCTGCGCTGCGGGAGCCGCCCACCCCGGATCGGACGGCTGCGCCGCTGCGTGCCCCGATGCCACCAACAGCGCTGCTCCCAGCACGCTCGCTATCCTGATCCCGTATCGCCGCGTTCTCACCATCGTCCCTCCGACGCATCCCGGTTCGGCAACGCCTTCGCTCGTCTGCTGGGCGGGCCTGGGGCTTCCACTCTCCACTGTAGCGGGTGCGGCGGCCCCCGCACAGGTTCCACTGGGGGTTCGACGGGCGGAGTCTCCCCCCGGTGGTCTGCTCACGTGCGCCGCACGTACTCCAGCCCGAAGGGGAAGCTGACCCGATCGCCCGAATCGGGACTCGGCTCTTCGAAAGCAGGAAATGGGTCGGGTTCGATCGACACCGGTCGCAGCTCGTTCTCGTACGCCTTCGGCCTCGCGATGATCAGCGAGCAGGGGATGGTGCGCGCGAGCTCGGAGGCGACCCAGCCGTGCTCGACCCCGAGAAGCTCCCGGTGCAGGTTCGAGCCGATGACGACGGCATCCGCTTGTTCCTCGCGGGCGTACTCGACCAGTCGCTGGGCCACGTCTCCGATCGACACGTGAAGACGGATCGGGACACGGGACGGGTTCGTGGCGGTGCCTGCCTTGTCGAGCGCGAACACCTGGAGGTTCTCTGCGGCTTGGTCGAGCGCGCGCTTGCGGTCCTGCAGGTACATCTCGGTGACACCGGGCACTTCGCGCTCGTCGACGACATGGGCGAGGTGGATGGTGACCCCCTCTCGGTGCCCCGCGATCCGCAGGGCTTCCTGCCAGGCTGCCTCTCCGCTTTCGTCGAACTGCACGCCGACCAGCAGGACGTACGAGCTCTGTCGCATCGCACACCTCCCCTTCGTCCGCACTCGTCGCGCTGCGCGGCGCTGCACCTGCCCCATGCCCGGGCTGCAATCCCTTTGGGGATTTGTCTGGGGCGTTCGGCGGAGCGGTCAATCTTGCGCGGCCCACCCGCCCGCGTACACAATGGCCATCATGCGTTGGTGGCTGCTGCTTCCGGTGACCTTGCTGCTCGCGTTCATCGCGTGTGACGAGTGGCCGGGCGTCGGCGATGGCGACGGCGGAACGGCGGTTCCGGGCGGAGGGACACGCATCGAGAACAACAGCGGGGGACTGGGGTCTTCGTGCAGCACGAGCGCCCCTTGCCAGACCGGGCTGGTGTGTCTGCCCCAGATGCCCAACGGGATGTGCACCAGGCCGTGCACGACCGACTCGGACTGCGGCGGTGCGAGCTGCCAGATCGTCTATGGCGGGATGTTCTGCATTCCCACCTGCACCTCGGACCTGATGTGCCGGAGCTCCTACTCCTGCCTGTCCACGGGGACGGCGACCCTGTGCCTGCCCACGCCCGCCGCCAAGGACTGGTAGCTCCCAGCCGCCGCGTAGCACTTTGCGCGTTGCCGCCGGCCCCGAACCTCGCCTAGGGTTCGCAGCCTCCATGGGTCTCCCGTCTACGGCAAATCGCGCTGCGGCAACGGAGGCTCCACCGGGCTGTCCCGTGGAAGATCGGATCACGAAACAAAGATGAAGGCGCTGGTCGTTGGCGGCACCGGATTCGTCGGCATGAATGTCGTCCGCGCGCTCGTCCGCGCGGGCCACGACGTCATCGCCACGCGCCGCAACCGCGCCAATACCTTGTTTGCGCGGCGCCTCGGTGCACGCCTCGAGGTCGCCGAGCTCGACGATCCCGACAGCCTGGTGCGGGCGATGACCGGCCGCGAGGTCGTGTTCATGTGCGCCGGGCACTACCCCCGCTTTTCCCTCGACCTCGACGCGGAGACTTCGTTTGCGCGACGGCAGATCCGAACCACGCTCGACGCGGCGAGGACCGCGGGGGTGCGTCGATTCGTGTTCACCAGCTCGATCGCCACGGTGGGGCCGCCCCGCGAAGGCCGCTCCCTGTCCAACGAAACCGACCCGCCCTCCAAAGCCGCGCTCGATTCGGTCTACATCGCGGTCAAAAACACCCTCGAGTCCGAAGTGCTCCAGGCCCACGGCCGCGGGCTCGATTGCGTGGTGCTCTGCCCCACCGGAATCGTGGGCGAGCTCGACGTCAAAGTCGGCACCGGCTTCGTGATCGTGGCGCTGGCGCACGGCAGGTTGCCGTTCTACATCGACGGACCGACGAACGTGGTGGACGCCGACGACCTGGCCCTGGCGCATGTCGTGGCGGCCGAGCGGGGCCGGAGCGGCGAGCGGTACATCGTCAACGGCCACAATCTGTCGGTGCGCGAGATGCTCGACGCGGTCTCCGAAGAGCTTGGAATCCCGGTGCGCGCGGCCCGGCTCCCGCTCGGGCTCGCGGGTCCCCTGGCGACCTTCGACGAGCTGCGCTGCTCGGCGAAGGGGCGCGGTGCTCGCCCCTTCATGGCGAGGGAGTTCGTCGACATCGTGCGCCACGGCCAGCGTGTCGACCGCTCCAAAGGCGCCATCGAGCTCGGCCTGCCCGCCCCCACGCCTCTGATGACCACGCTTCGCAAAGCCTGCCGCTGGTATGGTCGGCACGGCTATCTTCCGAAACCCGAAAGCAACGAAGCACGCCCCTGAGCGTGCCCATCCAGACGATCACAGGAGAGAGTCCCCATGCCCCGAGTTGCCCGTGAGGAGATCAGGAACGAAGTCGAGACCATCATCAAGCGCATCCGTCCCGACGTGAAGGAAGTCCGCGACTCGGACCGCCTGCGCGACGACCTCGGCCTCGATTCGCTGCACTCCATGGAGCTGCTCAGCTCCGTGACCGAAAAGTACGAAGTCGATGTCGACGTCGAGCAGCTCCAGGAAGTGCGCACGGTCGGCGACGTCGTGACCTTCCTCGCCAAGGTGCTGGGCTGATCCATGAAGGTGCAGTTCGTCTACCCCGCGTTCGAACGCCACGCGAACTCCCACCCCGAGCTGCTCGAACACGTGCCGTGCAACGAGTACCTCGGCGGACCTTCCCTCGGCATCGCAAGCATTGCCGCGGTCACCCCACCGTGGGCCGAGGTGGCGTTCCAGGATGACCGCGTCCACCCCCTCACCAGCTCGGTGCAGGCGGACCTGTATGCCTTCTCCTTCTTCACCCCCGCGGCCACGCGCGCTTTCGAGCTCGCGGACATGCTCCGCGCCGAGGGACGCAAGGTGGTGGCCGGAGGCATCTTCCCCACGATGATGCCCGAGGTCGCCTCCAAGCACTTCGACGCCATCGTGATCGGCGAGGGCGAGGGGGTGTGGCCCGCGCTCCTCGACGACTTCCGCAAGGGAGAGCTGAAGCCTCGCTACCAGGAGACGGAGCCCTTCGATCTCACCCAGCTCCCGCCTCCGCGCATCGACCTGTACGTCAATGCGGAGTCGCCCGACCTGCACCCCGACGACTACCCGCTGCAGATCTCGCGCGGCTGCCCCCTCGAGTGCGATGCCTGCGTGGTGCCCTGCTCCATGGGCAAAAAGCTGCGCCTCGTGCCGCGCGAGCAGTCCCGACAGGCCCTCGCCGACCTCGCGAAGTTCGGCAAGCTCGCCGCGGTCACCGAGGACACCTCCTTCTTCTTCTTCTCCGGCGCGCGCCGTCACCTCAAGACCTTCCTCGAGGATCTGCGCGAGGACCCTCGCCCCCGCGGCGGCAAAATCAGCTACATCGGCATCAGCATGCCCATGATCCTCTCGCTCGACCCCGAGCTCCTCAAGCTCGCGAGCGAGGCCGGCATCGATCGCTTCTACCTCGTCTGCGGCTTCGACCCCATCACCCGCGACGCCTTCGGCAAGGGTGACCCCGCCGCCATGGACCGCGCCATCCAGTCCGTGCTCCGCTGCCACGACTTCGGCATCGAGCCCTACACTTCCCTGCTCGTCGGCAACGACACCGACGACGAGCACGTGTTCGATCGGATCCTCGACTTCACCGTCAAGGCCAGAGTCCCCAAGACCGAGTTCGCCATCTTCACCCCCTACCCGGGGACTCCCGCTTGGAATCGCCTGCAGGCCGAGGGCAGGATCTTCGACACCGAATGGAAGCACTACAACGACGCCAACGTCGTCTTCCGGCCCAGGCAAATGTCACCCGAGCGGCTCCTCGAAGGCTACCTGTCGCTCTGGCGCGAGTTCTACAAGGACAAGAAACACCTGAGCTCCCTCGAGCACGGGCAGAAGACCATCCAGTTCTGACCGGAGGGCATCATGGCCTCTAGCACCAACAGCTTCGACGCCGTGCTGCAGCAAGCCGGCTCCCTCGCGCCTCAACTGTGCCGCGATTCGCGCGACGATGACGAGGCGCAGATCCTCGAGGCGCTCCTGTCGGAGATGCGCAGGTGGTGCGCCAAAAACGTCGACCCCGCAGCGATCGACGAGCGCGGCGCCCTGGGACGCCCGATGCTCGACTCCATCGCCAAGCAGGGATGGTTCGGCCTCACCGTGCCCGAGCAGTTCGGTGGCGCGGGACTGTCCCTCAAGGCTGCGATGCGGGCCGTGACCGAGCTCGCAAGGTTCAACGGCTCCCTCGGCACTTGCGTGGGACTGCACTCCGGCCTCGCCCTCTACTCGCTCATCAACCTCGCCAGCCCCGCGCTGCAGCAGCGGTATCTGCCCGACGTCGCCGCCGGCAAGCGCATCGCGGCCTTCGCCGCCACCGAGCCCAACGCCGGCTCCGACATCGCCTCCATGCGCACCACGCTCTCGGAGCGCGACGGCACCCTGCGCCTCGACGGCAGCAAGTGCTACGTGACCAACGGCGGACTGTGCAGCGTCCTCACCGTCGTCGCTCGCTCCCCCGGCCTCGGCGGCGCCCGCGCCGGCCATACCGTCGTCATCGTCGACCCGTCCTGGAAGGGCGTCACCCGACAGCGCGAAGAGAAAAAGCTCGGCCTCAAGGGCTCCTCGACCATCACCATCGACTTCGACGATGTCGAGATCCCCGCCGACCACGTCGTGGGCGAGCTGTCCAAAGGCATGGACCACGCGCACGCATCGCTGACCTGGGGACGCACCTTCATGGCAGCCGGTTGCCTGGGCGCGGCCCGCGCCGCGATCGACGAGGCCCGCGAGCACACCGCCCAGCGCGTGCAGTTCGGTCGCCCACTCTCCAACTTCCCCCTCGTCCGCGACCAGATGGCCGCCGCCATCGCCGACCTGTACACCATCGAGTCCGTCGTCCGACAGGTCTGCACCCTCTTCGAGATGCACCACGACGACATCGGCACCCATTCGGCCATCGCCAAGATCGTCTCCTCCGAGTTCTGCTGGAACATCGTCGACCGCTGTCTCCAGCTCATGGGCGGCCTCGGCTTCATCGAGGAAGCCGGCCAGGCCCGCCGCATGCGCGACATGCGCGTCACCCGCATCTTCGAAGGCGCCAACGACGTCCTCCGCATGCACATCGCCTCCAGTACCCTCGCCTGGAAGCCCGACCGCCTGCGCGAGTGGCCGCGCCTCACCCCCATGATCGCCCCGGAGCTCGCGTCGGCCGCCAGCGTATTCGACGAGCTGATGACCCTGCTCGGCGAGGAGCTCATCGCGATCCGCAAGGCCCACGGCTTCAAGCTCTTCGATCGCCAGGTGCTGCAGCACTCGATGGCCGACGCGATGATGGCCGTCTACTCCATGGTGCCGGTGCTGCTGAGAGCCAACGCTTCCGGCACCGAGCAGGAGCGCGCCATCGCCCTGCTCGCCTGCTCGCGCCTCGAGGACAACGCGCGAGCTGCCTTGAGCAAGGTCCACGCCGGAGAGAGTGCGGACCGCGCTGCCTGGGTCGCCACGATCCTCGGCTGATTCCCCCCCACCGTCACCACACCAACGCATCGAGACGGACCGGGGGCTTCCCGCGAGTCCCCGCCGGACGCCTCGAAACCTCGCTACTCCCCGAGCTCCTCCACGCCTATCCCGAACAAGGCCGCAACCTCGTCGGCCGGGCGCCCTTCGGCGATCAGCTTCCGCGCGGCGACTCGAACGCGTTCGCGCTGCTGCTGCGCTTCGGCGCGCTGCTGCTGCGCTTCGGCGCGCTGCTGCTGCGCTTCGGCGCGCTGCTGCTGC
>JAKLDZ010000430.1 GCA_022703255.1 Myxococcota bacterium
GGACGGCCAGCCGATGCTCCCTCCCGCCGGGCTGCAGTCCCTCTTCCAGGGCGGCACCATCCCTCCGTGGAAGCTGCAGGAGGCCATGGCGGTCTGGCAGTCCACCCGCCAGCAGCTCGAGTCCGTGCAGGACTACGAAGCCGCCGAGCGCCTCATGTTCGTCACCATGGGGCTGTCCAACATCTTCTCCGAGCAGGGCGACCTGATGCGTCAGCGCGGCATGTTCGAGAGCGTGCTCGACGTCGTGACCCTGCCGCGCCACCGGCAGGTCATGATGAGCTACCTCGCGCGGGCGTCGGCCAAGCTCGGTGACCTCGCGGGCGCAGAGGAGTGGCTCCGCCTGTGCGATCCGCAGTCCGACGATCTGGAGAGCGACTCGGAGTGGCGTGCGGCGCGCGCGCTCATCGACACGCTGTCCGGCAACTACCAGCGTGTGGTGCAGGTCCTGGGGAGCGCGAACGACTCGGTGCCGATCCAGGACGCGCTCGACGACTACTGCGCGGTGCTGCGGGCGAACGCGTGGGAGAAGATGGGGCAGATGCAGGCGGCGGTGGGGCTGCTGCTCGAGCGGATGCACGCGGGGCACGCGGCGACCATCACGCGGATCGTGCAGGTCAACGCGAAGTGGGGCATCTGCGCCGCGAGCTATCCCGTGGCCGAATCCTCCTTCGGAAGCGCAGCGGCTTCCGGTCTCGGCCAGGCTACCGGCGGAGCCCTCGCCATGGTCTTCATCCCCATGGGCGTGCTGTTCGTGCTGATGGCCCTCGGTTGCCTCGTCGGCATGGTCATCGCGATCGCCAACGAGGCCTGGGATTGGCTCATCGGTCCCGGCATCTGCCTCGCGGTCATGGGCCCCCTCGGCCTGGTGTTCTTCTTCGGGGGCATCAAGGCCCTGCGGCACTCCAAGCGCATGGCGCATCTGCGCCTGCACGGCGTGCGCGCCGACGCGCAGGTGCGCGCCATCACTCCCACCGGGATGAGCGTCAACGAGGTCCCGCAGATCGAAGTCGAGCTGATGGTGCTGGCCCCCGGCCAGGCGCCCTACGTCACCAGGATGAAGCTGCTGGCAGCGAACCCCGGCCAGTTCGCCCCGGGCGCGCGCATCGCCGTCAAGGTGGACCCGGAGGATCCCTCGACGGTGGTCCCCGCGGACTGACGAGGCGCTCAGCTCCGGGGCGTGTCTCCGTGGGGGATGCGCAGGTGGAACACCGCGCCCTTCGACGACGAGGAGACCGAGGCGGAGCCGCCGTGCTCGCCCACGACCTTCTTGACGATCGCCAGCCCGAGACCTGTGCCGCCGGGCTTCTGCGACACGAAGGACTCGAAGAGCTTGCCCTCGATCTCCTTGGGGATCCCCGGGCCCGTGTCGGCCACCGTGAACACGATCGAATCGCCATCGCGATCGACCCCGAGGGTCAACGTTCCCCCCTCGGGCCCCATCGCCTCGATCGCGTTGCGCACCAGGTTGTGCAGCGCCCGCGTGATCTTCCCCTCATCGAAACGAGCGATCCCGCGATCGTTGACGTTCATCTCGAGCTTCACCGGCCGCCCCTGCAGCTCGCGCTCGACCTGCGAACGAAGCTCGTCAGCATACCGCGACAGGTACACCTTGCTCAAGAGCAGCGTCCGCTCCCCGCGCGCGAAGGCCAGCACCTCACGCTGCATCGCGGTGATGTGATCGAACTGCCGCAGGATCAGATCCGTGTACTCCTCGCGCAGCTTCGGATCCTCGGTCATCGACAACAGCTGCACGTACCCCGCAATCACCGTCATCGGCGTCTTCAGGTCGTGCAGCACCCCCGACAGCAAACGCCCGATCGTCGAGAGACGCTCGGTGCGCTCGCGCGAATCCCGCGCGCGCTGCAGGCTCACTGCCGTCGTCGCGTTGACCGCCACCAGCCGCGCCAGCTCCACGTCGTCGTCGAGCAGCGGACGGTCGTCGAGCGGATCGTACAGGCCCAGGGCCCCGAGCGCGGCGCCCTCTTCGGAGGTGAGCGAGACCGCCACGCCGGAGCGGACGTCGAATCCGAGGCTGGAGGACTCCGCCAGCGGTCGTGCATCCTGAGCCGGTGGAGTGAGCTGGGGGGAGCCGGCCATGGCGCGGGCCAGGAGGCTGTCGGCCGGGGGGCGCGACTGGGGACGGCTTCCCAGCGGTTCGTTGCCGCGTCGGAACCAGTACAGGATGGGCAGCTCGCTGGCCGGATCGGAAACGAGCAGCGCGCCCGCGGAAAACTGCGCGGCCTGGACGGTCTCGCGCAGGACCGCTTCGGCCAGCTCGGGCTCCGAGCCGGCACGCGCCATCGCGCTCTCCAGGTCGAACAGCAGGTTGAGCTGCGCCACCTTCCTCTCGAGCTGCTGCTGCGCGTCGCGAAGCTGCACGTTCTTCTGCACCACCGACAGGAACAGACGCGCATTGTCGATCGAGATCGCCGCTTGCGTCGCCAGCGACGCAAGCATCCCCTCGTCGTCGGCGCTGAACTCCTTGCCATCCCGCTTGTTCAGCACCTGCAGCACGCCGATCGTCCGACCCACGTGGTTCTTCATCGGCACCGCCAGGATCGCCCGCGTCCGATACCCCGTCTGCAGATCCCACGTCCGATCGAACCGCTTGTCCTTGTACGCTTCGCGCACCCGGATCGTCTTGCCCGACTTGACCACGCTCCCGGCAATGCCGTCGCCCACCGAAAGACGAATGGTGCTCACGGTCCCGCCGGTCACATGACGCGACACCAGCTCGCCGGTGGCGTCGTCGATGAGATAGAGCGTGGCTCGATCGGCCTCGAGCAGGTCCGCCGCCTTCGCGAGCACCAGCTCGAGCATGTTGTCGAGGTCGAGGGGGGTGCCGAGGGCGAGGGCCACGTCACGAAGTGCCGCATTCGCCTTGCGCTCACGGGCGAGGTCGAGCTCGAGCTGCTCCAACCGCTCACGCAGGGGGCGATCCACGCGGCCTTCGTGGTTGTTCACGGGGGCATTCAAGCACGCCGGGGCCGATCGGATCCACCGGCGCGGAGCCGATGCGGGGGTACGGAGGTGCGGGCGAGAGGTGGGACGGGCATCTCGCCGCGGGCGTGCTAGGAAGGGCGCCAGAACAACCCAACACGCGGGCGACGCTCGCGCGTGCCCATCGCCGGACCCCGAAGCGCGAGGCTTTCGGTGCGAAACGGCGTCTTGCGGCGACGCGCGGCCCTGCGTCGAAACACGGAGCTTCTCCGATGTCTGCCACCACGAAAGAGTTCCTCAGGCGCGTGATCCTTCCCTGGTTCGGGATCGTCTTCGGCGCGGTGCTCGCCGCCTGGGGCTACGCCGCGTTCATCATCCCCAACGACATGCTCGAAGGGGGCGTCACGGGCGTCGGCATCATCGCCAACAAGCTGCTGCACATGCCCGCCGGCATCACCGGCCTCGCTCTGACCGCCGGCTTTTTCGCCGTCGGGCTCAAGGTGCTTGGCAAGGGCTTCGGCGCCAAGACCGTCGTCGCCGCTATCGTCCTCGCCCTCGCCCTCGACCTGTTCACCGTCGTGCTGAAGATCACCCCGATCACACGCGATCCCCTCCTCGCAGCCTTCTACGGCGGCGGGGTCTGCGGCGTGGGGCTCGGCCTGGTCTACCTGCACGGCGCGGCCACCGGCGGCGCCGACGCCCTCGCCCAAATCCTGCGCAAGCTGCTCGGCGTCGAAATCTCCAAGACCCTGCTCGTCGTCGATGTAGTCGTCCTCGGCTCCGCCCTCGCCTTCTTCGGCGCCAACCAGGTCATGTACTCCCTCCTCATGATCTTCGTCGAGGTGAAGGTCATCGACCTCATCCTCCACGGAAAACCCTCCAACCAGATGGTCACCATCATCTCGTCCAAGGCCGAAGAGATCGCGGATTACGTCATCTACGACATGGGCCGCGGCATCACCGTCTACGAAGCCAAGGGAGGCTATACCGGCCTGCCCCGCAAGGTCCTCACCACCATCGTCTCCCGCAAGCAGATGCCCGACCTGCGCAGGAAGGTCGCCGACATCGACCGCAAGGCGTTCGTCTCCGTCACCGACGTCGACCAGTGCTACGGCCAGGGGTTCGACCGGCTCCCGCGCGGGCTGCGCATGCGCGCCTCCGAAACGCCGCTCGCCGGCTGACCCTTCAGCTCCGCGCCCAGTCGTCGCGGATCCTGATCGCTCCCGCTTCCGGCAACGTCCCCACCCGCGGAAGTATCGGCTCACGAACTATTCCGTGCGCGGACCGGATCAGGTACTTCCAAGCGATCGACTCGCCGCAGGAAGGTGAAAACGAGACGTCCGCGCACCACGTGTTGCCGTTGACGTACTCCATCCGCACCGGGCTCGACGTGTCCCACTCCCCGAGCTCCGGGCAGTCCCCCGTCAGGAACACATCCTCGCCGAAGCGCGTGTGCAGCCCGTTGAGCTGGAACTCCACGTGCAACCGCCCGTTGCCCGCCGGCGTCGGACGCTCCAGTACCAGCACCTCCCCAGGCTCCAACGATAGCGTCGCCCACCCGTCCGAGACCTCGATCTCCCGGCCCGTCAACAGGCACTCCCGTGTCCCGTTCGCCAGCGGCAGGTCCGCGGCGTGCACCTCCGACGCGCCGCCCTTGTTCATCGCCACCACCACCGATGCGCCCATGTAGCGACGGGAAAATACGAGCAGATCCGGGGCCACCACGTGCATGAACATGCCCCCCTTCTGCACTG
The DNA here is from genome assembly GCA_022703255.1 of Myxococcota bacterium. Taxonomy (GTDB): domain Bacteria; phylum Myxococcota_A; class Polyangia; order Polyangiales; family Polyangiaceae; genus JACRCQ01. Next base: position 4,695 of record JAKLDZ010000430.1, read on the forward strand.
CCAGGTTGCGCTGCCGCAGCAACGCCAGCGCGCGTACGTCGTCCGCCCGAAGCCCCCCGGGCTCCTCCGACTGCCCACTCGCTTCGATACACGGGATGCCGCGCGCGGTCAGCGCCAGCAGCGTCGCCATCCGATGACACACCGGGTCGTCACACAACGATCGGAACCGCGCGAGGCCGGGCGCGTCCACGAACGTCACCATCGACGACGCCGTGCGCCAGTCGCCGTCGCGCTGGAACAGCTCTCCCATCACCCCGAACCCGCGCCAACCGTCCCGCGCCAGCGCCTCCTCCAGCGCCGCTCGCATCCCGCGAT
>JAKLDZ010000431.1 GCA_022703255.1 Myxococcota bacterium
CGAGCGCCAGGGCACCGTCATCCGCTTCCACCCGACCCTCCTGGCGCTGGCCGGGCACTACCGCTACGAGCCCCGGCCGGTCGCCGTGGCGCGCGGCAACGAGAAGGGACGCGTCGAGCGCACAATCCGCTACGTCCGCACCAGCTTCTTCCCTGCACGCTCGTTCTCGAGTGTCGATGACCTCAATGCTCAGGCCGTGCAGTGGGTGAGCCAGGTCGCCGACGTGCGCCTCTGCCCGGAAGACGACTCGCGCACCGTCGCCGAGGTCTTCGCCGACGAGCAACCCAACCTGCTGGCAATGCCCGACGAGCCCTTCCCCGCCGAGGAGCACCGCGCCGTCGCCGTCGGCAAGACACCCTACGTCCGATTCGACCTCAACGACTACAGCGTCCCCCACGACCGCGTCCGTCGCACCCTCACCGTTCACGCATCCCCATCCACGATCCGGATCTCCGATGGCGCCCAGCTCGTCGCCACCCACGCGCGCTGCTGGGGACGCGGCAAGCAAGTCGAGGACGCCTCTCACATCCAAGCGCTGCAGGACGCCAAACGCGCGGCTCACGAGCACCGCGGCATGGACCGGCTTCATCACGCTTGCCCGTCGTGCAAGCCCTTCTTCTCCCTCGTCGCCCAGCGCGGCGGCAATCTGGGCGCCACCACCGTCGGGCTCACTCGCATGCTCGACAGCTTCGGCGCCGATGCCCTGCAGTCCGCGCTCACCATCGCCATCGCCCGCGGCACCGCGCACCTCGGGGCCCTGCGTCAACTGCTCGACCAGGACCGGCATGCCCGCAACCAACCTCCCCCTGTGCACCTGCAACTCCCGGAACACGTCCGGGGCCGCGCTGTGCGCACCCACGCCCTGTCCACCTACGACTCGATCCGGAGGCCCGAAGGCGATGACGACACCCAGGACTGACCACAAAGCTGCTCAGCAGGACCCGGAGCTTCAACGAGTCCGCGCCCTGGGGCTCTTCGGCCTCGCGTTGCACTGGAACGAGGTCCGGGACTTGCCCTGGATTCCCACGCTCCTCGACTACGAGGAGACCGAGCGCAAGCGCCGCAGCCTCGAGCGCCGCCTGCGCAACGCCCGCGTCGGCTCGTTCAAGCCCATCGCTGACTTCGACTGGGACTGGCCGCGCAAGCTTGACCGCGAGTCCATCGAAGACCTGTTCTCCCTGGACTTCATCGGGGAAGGCTCCAACGTCGTCTTCCTCGGCCAGAATGGTGTGGGCAAGACCATGATCATCAAGAATCTCGCCCACCAGGCCTTGGTCCGCGGACACACCGTCCGCTTCACCACCGCCTCCGACATGCTCGCCGACCTCGCCGCTCAGGACTCCTCCGTCTCGCTCGCACGAAGACTCCATCGCTTCTGCACCCCCACACTCTTGTGTGTCGACGAGGTCGGCTACCTCTCCTACGACAACCGCTACGCCGATCTGCTCTTCGAGGTCGTCAGTCGAAGATACCAAACCCGCCGTCCCATCGTCCTGAGCACCAACAAGGTCTTCGACGACTGGTCCCAGGTGTTCCCCAACGCCGCCTGCGTCGTGACGCTCATCGACAGACTCGTGCACCGCTGCGAGCAGGTCGAGATCGACGCCGACAGCTACCGGCTCAAGGAAGCCAAGGAACAAGCTGCCGCCAAGGCCAAGGCCCGCTCCGAGCGCAGATCAGGAAGAAAGTCGAGCAAGCCATGAGCTTCTGGTGCCTCCAAGACCCGCGCTGTCCCATCCGCACGTGGTCTCGCGATCAGGTCATCGCCGTCCACGATGCCCTCGACGAACTGCTCTTCTGCATCCGCCGCGCCCACTCCGACGTGCTCCGTGACCACGACCGCTGGGACGACCTCGTCGAGAACCCGACCAACACTCCCGGCGACCTCGACGACGACCTCTGAACGTCCCCCTGCCGCACTTCGCCTCCAGCCCAACCCCCGATCGCTCCCGCGCCTTCAGCCGAAATCACGCGCTTTCAGCCGATCGACAACACGGGCGTTGCAGCGCAGCGCGACGCGGCGTAGCCTACCGGTCCGAGGAGTGGCTCATGGTCCAGCGACCGCATACGTCGGACGAACAGATTGTCCTCGCGCTGCAGGAGCTCGCAGCGTGGGACGGACCCGAGAGGGTGCAGGAATACCTCAAAGCCGGTCGAGACGAGCGCAGCATCTTCAAGGTGCTCAGGCTGCAACGCGAGGAACGCATCCACAGCGACATGCTCCGTTGGCTGCTCGATCCGAAGGAATGGCACGGGCTCGGAGCAGAGTTCGCACGACGATTCGTAGCCGTGTGCATGGCTCGCTGTCTCGAGGGCTCGACAAGCGCCGCCTTTGCGCCAGAATCGCTCGACATCAAGGAGGTGCTTCGTGAGTATCACCCGGGCGACGGATCGATTGACCTCCTCGTGACGGGGAAGACGGAACGGGGTCCCTTCGTCCTTGCAATCGAGAACAAGGTCGATGCGCCAGAGGAGGTGGGACAGGTCGCGAAGTACGCCGCCGCGCTTCGGAGGAAGTTCCCCAAGGAGGTCGTCGCCATCGTGCTTCTGTCGCCGGAGGGCAGGATGCCCAATCGAACGCCCGAGGGGGTTCCGTGGGCCGCCGTGAGCTACGAACACGTGCACACGGCGCTGGAAGGTGCGCTGGCTGAAGTGTCGCGCGGACAGACTAACACGTCGACCGGTCTCGAAATTGCGCAGCAGTACCTTTCTCTGGTCGGGAGAAACATCATGGCGGGATCAGACATCATCGATGACATTTGCAGGGAGATCTTGCGGGGGGAGCATGCCGAGGCCTGGCGAGAGATCCGGGCGCGGATGCCGTCGGAGATCGACGAGCTTCATCGCGCCCTGGGCGCTGCCTGCTGCGAAGCGTTCGAGCGCGAGTGCGGAGAGGAGTGGATCTCCGTCGTTCGCAGAGGCATGTACGCCACGGTCTGCCGCCCCGCTTGGCTGCAGCTCGGTGAGGCTTCGGGGGACGACAGGAAGTTCGTCACCTTCGAAGAGTCCGACCCCCCGCGCCCGGCCTCGATTCATTTCAGGTTCAGGCTCTACCCCCTCGACGATGAGGGTCCGCGGTTCAAGTTGGAGGCGAGAATCAAGGTCCCGCCTCCCGGCGTGATTGGCCGCAGGGTTCATGAGGCGGTCAGTCGTGCTCTTGCCGAAGCCGGGCACAAGCTTCCGAGCAAGGATCAGTTCACAGTGACCCTCGCCAACAAGATCAAGGTCGAGGACGATCACCACTGGGACGTCGCGGCGAATCATGCCTTCAAGGATGCCCATGTCGCGGCCCTCACCCGGGCCATCGAGAACGCGCTCGACCGGAAGCCCTGATCAGACGGACCCCCACCCCGTCGCCTTGCGCCCGCTCGACCGCACCCCCGCTCCGCGCGTCACGACAGTCGCTCCACCAGATGGCCGGCATCCGCCTGCCAGGCCTCGAAGTCGGGACGGCCTCGCCACCCCTCGAGCAGCGCCGAGTTCCGCAGAATCCCGTTCACCGCGGCGAGCGCGGCGCGGCGCCTCTCCTGCCACAGCGCCGTCCAGTTGCGCTCGACCCAAGCGAGCGTCTCCGGGTCCAGCCCGGGACGCGGGTTGTGCCCGGCCGCCGCCACCAACTCCGCCGCCGCCAACGCCTCCTGGCAGCGTGCCGCGTCCGCGCGCCCGTCGGCAGTTGCCACCAGGTCGAACGCCATGTCCACCAGCACGATATCGTCGATCTGATCGAGCAGCATCCGCAGCCAATCGATCGCGGCATCGTTGTCGAACGAACCCGTGCCCCACGCCTCCATGCACTCTCGGTCGCACGACCTCCGAACGAGGTCAACCCGCGTCGCCTCGCAGGCCGTCTCCATGCGACACCCAGAGTCGCACTCGAACACGCCGCGCCCTCGCCCGGAACCTTGACCCCCCAGCCAACCTGGGGCCGCTCCCTCGCCGCCCCACCAAGGCCCGCGGAGCGGGCCTCGCAGCTCGTCACCCTCGTTGCATATGTCCACCGATTCATCGGTGGTGTCTCAAGTCCCCACACAGCGAGTCTTGACCCCCCAGCCACCCAGGCCCGCTCCCTCGCCGCCCCAACAAGGCCCGCGGAGCGGGCCTCGCAGCTCGTCACCCTCGTTGCATATGTCCACCGATTCATCGGTGGTGTCTCAAATCCCCCACCCCATCGCGCCGGTTGCCCCCGCCGCGCATCCCTTCTAGAACCGTGCTCGTGCGACGACGAACCATGACCGCGCTCCGCGCCGAGGTCTCCGAGCTGGCCCTCGGAACCTGGGGCCTGTCCGGCGACGCCTACGGGCCCGTCTCCGAGGCAGAGGCCGAGGCTGTCATCGACCGCGCCCTGCAGCTCGGCATCACCCTGTTCGACACCGCCGACTGCTACGGCCGCGGACGCATGGAGCAGGTGCTCGGCAGCCGGATTCGCAAGTCCGGCCGCGAGGTGTTCGTGGTCACGCGCATCGGCACCGACCGCGGCGCCGATCGCGCCCGCAGGAACTTCGCCCCCGATTACCTGCGCGGCGCGTTCGACAAGTCCCGGGAGCGCCTCGGCCGCGACAAGCTCGACGTCTGCCTGCTGCACAACCCGGCCGTCTCCACCGTCGAGCAGGGCGACGCTGTCCGCGTGCTGACCGATCTGGTCGAAGGGGGCTCCCTGCGCACCTGGGGCGTGAGCGCGGGAAGCCAGGACGTCGCGCTCGCCGCGATTGAAGCGGGAGCGAAGGTCATCGAGCTCCCCTACAACCTCTTCCACGCGCGTGACCTTCACGGCATCGCCGGCGAGGTCGCCATGCGCGGCGTCTCGATCCTCGCCCGCTCCGTGCTCGCCCACGGCCTGCTCGCCGCGCACTGGGGCCCGGAGCGCACCTTCGACGAAGGCGATCACCGTCGCGATCGCTGGAGCCCCGAGGGGCTTCGCCGGAGGGTCGAACAGTTGCACCTGGTGCGCGAGCTGGTGGGCGGCGACGTCCTCACCCCGCGCGCTGCGGCCG
>JAKLDZ010000432.1 GCA_022703255.1 Myxococcota bacterium
CTATCCTTCATGCGCAACGTCGGGCTCGAGTACCTGACGCTCGAGCGGAAGGCTGCCACGCTGTCCGGCGGCGAGGCACAGCGCATCAGGCTCGCGACCCAGATCGGCTCGGCCCTCATCGGCGTGCTCTACATCCTCGACGAGCCCTCCATCGGCCTGCACCAGCGCGACAACCAGAAGCTCATCGACACCCTCCGACGCCTCCGCGATCTCGGCAATACCGTCATCGTCGTGGAGCACGACCGCGAAACCATCGAGAGCGCCGACCATGTCGTCGACTTCGGCCCCGGCGCCGGCGAGCTCGGTGGTCGCGTCGTCTTCAACGGCACTGCGGCCCAACTGCGAGCCGCCGACACCCTGACAGGGCGCTACCTGCGCGGGGACCTGAGCATCGACGTCCCCGACCAGCGGCGGAAGAGCAAGGGCTCGCTCGTGGTGCATGGGGCCCGAGAGAACAACCTGAAGAACATCGACGCGGCCTTTCCCCTCGGGACGCTGACCGCGGTCACCGGGGTCTCGGGCGCAGGAAAGAGCTCCCTCATCACCGGGATTCTCTATCCGGCCCTCTGCCGGCGACTGCACGGCGGCAAGGATCCCGTCGGCTCCCACCACTCGATCTCCGGACTCGCTTCCATCGACAAGGTCATCCACATCGACCAGGCTCCGATCGGCCGCACTCCCCGCTCGAACCCCGCCACCTACACCAAGTGCTTCGATCTGATCCGGGACCTGTTCTCCATGACCCCGGAGGCCCGCGCCCAGGGGTTCCTCCCGTCCCGATTCTCCTTCAACGTGCCCGGTGGACGCTGCGAGTCCTGCGCCGGAGACGGCGTCATCCGTGTCGAAATGCACTTCCTCCCCGATGTCTACGTCCCGTGCGAGGTGTGCGCCGGAAAACGATACAACGACGCCACCCTCTCGGTGCACTACAAGGGTCTCGACATCGCCGCTGTCCTGGAGCTGTCGGTCCGCGAGGCCCTCGCGCTTTTCGACGCCCACCCCGCTCTGCGCAGGATCCTCTCCACCCTGTCCGACGTCGGACTCGAATACGTCAAGCTCGGCCAGCCCGCCCCCACGCTCTCCGGCGGCGAGGCACAACGCGTGAAGCTGTCCCGGGAGCTCGCACGCAAGGACACGGGGCGCACGCTCTACGTGCTCGACGAGCCCACGACCGGGCTGCACTTCGACGACATCCGCAAGCTGCTGTCCGTGCTCCGTAGGCTCGTCGACGCAGGAAACACCGTCATCGTCATCGAGCATAACCTCGACGTCATCAAGTGCGCAGACCACGTGATCGATCTCGGTCCCGAGGGGGGGGACGCCGGCGGACGAATCGTGGCGGAAGGAACTCCGGAAGAGGTCGCGGCCAACCCGAAGTCGATTACCGGGCGCTATCTCGCCGCAGCCCTGCAACCCGCCTGAGACGTTCGCTGCTTCGTGGTCAGGGCTTCTTGGCGCCCTCCACCGGATGAAGCTGCCGCAGCTCCCCCGGACGCGACAGATCCAGCACGACAATCCCCCCCGCATCGTTCGCGGCGAACAGACGCTTTCCCGATACCGTCGCCCGGTTCACCGCGCGCGAAGGATCCACCGCCGCAACACGCTTCGGTTTCGCGGGATCCGACACGTCCATCGCCATCACTCCCGAGTCGCCCAGACAGACCACCAGCGTCGTCCCCTCCACCGCCACGCCTCTCGCCATGTCCACCGTGCCCGGATCGAACGTCGCCAGCTCCTTCGGACTCGACGGATCGTGGAGATCCACGATCCGAACCCCCGCAGGGCCGTCGGCCACGTAGGCGATGCCGCCGCGCACTTCCAACGATCGGCTCTCTCCGCGGGTGGGGAGTCGAGACAGGACGCGAGGCGCGCCCCCGGGCGGGAACTCGACCACTGCAAGGCCGGCGGCGCCCGCGGCCGCAACGAGCCTGTGGGGGGATGCCTTTTCCGCTGCAATGCCAGCGGAAGCGTCGAGGACTGCGATGTCGCGCACGTAGCCGTCAACATCCATCGAGCGGGACACCGTCGGACGGGCGAGGACCGACAGGTCCACCTCGGCGATGCCGCCGGTCCCGCAGGCGACGAAGGCCGCGCGGTCCGAGGCGACACGCGTGTTCCACGCGGCGTGGCACCCTTTGCGCTCGGAAGGCTTCCACGGCGCCTCGCTGATGCGATCCAATCGCCCGCGCGCCACGTTGCCCGCGTCGACGATCACCAGCCCCGTGGGACCGGTGGCCACCGCGAGCAGCGAGCCGTTCGGACCGAATGCCGTGATGCCCGACACCGATCCGGGAAGCACGAGGGTGGCGAGTCGAGTCGGCTTGTCCGGAGCGGCATAGGACCAGGAGACGACGCCGGCCGTCGTGCCGGCGTGCACCAGGTCCTCGCGCACCGTGACCGTGTACGTTCGTGCCACCAGGTCCGCGACCGGATCGGGATTGGGCTCGAGCTTCCCCGTGTAGGCGAAGGGATGGGCAGAGGCCGAAGCTGCAGTCGATCCGGACGCAGCCGGTGCCGCGTCGGGAGAAGAGGACGCGGGGCGCGAGCAGGCGCCGAGGGCAAGACAGGCAATCCCGTACAGCAACGCGTTCGTGCGGGTCACGGCTGCACCTCCTGACCGGCGTGATAGCGCACCATGTTCTGCAGAGCGCGGGAGCAGACCGCGCAAAAGCCCACAAGCCCCTTGTGGAACATCTTGCAGTCCTTCTGCGGTCGGAACAGCCCCTTGGCCTTGTAGCCCGCCCCCTCGAATGCACCCACCAGATCCGCCGCCGCGGTCTTCTCCTCCGTGGGCAGTGGAGTGTCGGGGCGGATCAACCCGTGCCACTTGACGCTCTCGCGCCGTCGCCCGAGGAACGCGGTGATGTTCGCCTCCCACGGCTCCACCCCCGGCGGGTACATCAGATCCTCGTCGTTCGATATGGCAGAGTCGTAGTACTCGTCGGCCAGCCCCGCGATGTGATGGCCGAACTCGTGGAGCATCACGTAGTCGTCGTACTCGTTGTCCGAAACGAATACGCTCCACTGGTTGTACACTCCGCCTCCCCCGTATCGCCCCGAGTTCACCATCACGAACAGCGCGTCGTAGGGCGCGAGAGAAGCGATCTGCCGCAGCCGCTTCGTGTGCACGACCGTGAGGTATCGTTCGGAGTCGAACGTGTTGAAGGAGGAGCCCAGGATGGTATCCCGGTGGAGGCCCTTGCGGGGCTCGCTGACGCCGGATTCCAGCGAGAAGCTCTCGACTCCGCGGAAACGGATATGAGCCTGCTGCGACTTCCACGGCTCGTATTCGAGGAAGACCCGCGCGAAGCGCCTCAGGTCCCGCTGCAGCTTGGCCTCGTCCTCCCGCGCGTAACCCTCCGGCACGATCAACACGTCGAGAGCCTTGTCCGGCGGCGGTCCGGGATTCAGCTCGACCGTGCGGAAGGACGCGAACGGGCGCGCGCGCGAGATTTGATGGGAGGACGGGTCCACGCCGAGGGAGAACGCGGGGCGGAACGAGCCATCGCGCTGTCGCTTGTCGAGGTGCACGACCACGGGCTTGCGAGGCCACGGGAATCGCACCGACTCGCTCATCGAGCGCGACACGCCCGCTTGCGCCTCGGCCGTCCCTTGCCACTCGTCGAACAACGTCGCATAGCCCTGCCGGAAGATCTCCCGCGACGACGCCGCATCGACCACGCGGAACCGCCAGGTGCCAAAGCCGAACGGGTCGATCAGGTGCACCCGGGTGCCGGGCCACAGCGGCTCCCACACCACCTCGTCGAGCGAGTAGTCCTCCGCAGACCCGCTCCCCGCATGGAACAGGTCCACCCGCATCGCCTCGTCGGTGAACCACTCGGCGTAGACCGGCTTCGCGGGTGCGGAGCCCGACGAGACCGGCGCGGGAGCTGCTGCGGCGTCGGAGGCGAGGCCGGGGCCGGCGAGCAGAGCGCAGCAGCACAGGGAGCGCAGTAGACGAAAGCGGCGCGAATGCATCATGGGTTCACCTGAGATGGGCACGATAGAGAAGGTGGCTCCGGATTCCAAGACGGAGCTCGATGATGCGAACGGAAGGCCGAACGAGCGGGACGGTCCACGGATCCCGTGTGCGGAAGAATCGACGTGCCCGGCTTGGCATGCAGCCCGCCGGGAACTACATGCGACGTCGTCCCGTGGTGCGGGGACCTTCTGGAGGGGCGAGACCAGGCCGCACATGATGAGAGCGTGGACCAACGAGGGACCGTTCATGCGCAGAGCGAGCGTCGCGGCATCCGCCGCCTTGATCGTCTGTTCGGCAGGCCAGGCGGACGCCCAGGGAATGCTGGCGCGAGTCCACCGCATGACGTCCGACCCCGGCGGGATCGGAACCGTGGACGCCGCACACGCACCCGACCCGGGAACCGTCGTCGCGGGTTCAGCGCTCGACTTCGCCAGCAGACCGATGATGCTGGGAGGCGATCACCTTCTGCGCGACCGCCTGCAGTACCGAGTCGCCCTCGATCCTTCCCTCGTCTTCGGACTCCCCTCGGGGTTCGCAGTCTCCGCGCGCGTCCCCTTCACTCTGTACGACCACGGCTGGCGCGACGACGGCTCGTCGATCTCCTCCGCAGGACTCCTGTCGCCCAGCCTCGCAGCGCTGATCCCGATAGCCCGTCACCCCACGAGCAATGCACGCGTGTCCGCCCGCGGCGAGGTCATCCTCCCCGCAGGGAAACAGGGCGACTATCGCGGCGAGGGCGGCTTCGCCGGCAGGCTCGAGCTCGTGTTCGGTGGCCCCATCGGACCCATGCATGCCGTCCTCTCCGGCGGCGGCTACCTCGCGCCGGACCGCACTCTCGACACCGCAGGCTTCGGCCATGCCGTGCTCGTCGGCGCCGGCATCGTCGGCTTGAGCCTCGCCTGGCGGCTGCAGGAGGCGGGTCTCTCCACCATCGTGCTGGAGCGCGGCCGCGCCGGCGGCGGCACGTCGAGCGCCACCTTCGCCTGGGTCAACGCGACCTCG
>JAKLDZ010000433.1:0-263 GCA_022703255.1 Myxococcota bacterium
CTTCGTGCAGGACGGACGCGCGGCTACTTCTTCGAAGGATCGAGCGTGGTGAACAGCACCCGATCCCCTCGGCGCACCATCACGAGCGCAGGACGCTTGTCCTTCGAAGCCTGATCGAGCGCGGCCGTCACCTGGGCCGGCGTCGCGACCACGCGACCATCCACCTGCCGGATCACGTCGCCCGGTCGCAGGCTCTGGGCCGCCTCACCCGCGACCGAGGTCACGCGCACGCCGCCCTGGGTCGCCTGCAGACGCAAGCCGTG
>JAKLDZ010000433.1:273-4974 GCA_022703255.1 Myxococcota bacterium
ATCCGAAGGGCCGTCGGTCTTGCCGGGGGAGGGCGCGTTCGAACGTGCGGAGTCCTCATCGCCCATGGCGCCGAGGGTCACCTGGACGGTCTGCTCCTTGCCTTGCCTCAGCAGCGTGACGGCGACGGCGGTGCCGGGCTTATGGCGCGCGACGAGGCGCGGAAGCTGCGTGGCCTCGGTCACCTCGGCGTCGCCGACCTTGATCACGATGTCGCCGGATCGCACGCCCGCCTTGTCCGCCGGGCCCCCTTGCTCGATCTCGGCGACCAGGGCGCCCGCGGTGCCCGAGCGTCCGAGGGCGCGGGCGATCTGCTCGGTCATCGGTTGGAACACCAATCCGAGCTTGCCGCGCGTCACGTGCCCGGTCTCGCGCAGCTGCACGACCACGTCCTTCATCAGGTTCGCCGGGATCGCGAAGCCGATCCCCTGTCCCTGCGCATGGATGGCCGTGTTCATTCCAATCACCTCTCCCAGCAGGTTGAATAGCGGCCCGCCGCTGTTGCCCGGGTTGATCGATGCGTCGGTCTGGATGAAGTCGTCGTACGGCCCCGCGCCGATCGTGCGGTCCTTGGCGCTCACGATCCCCATGGTGACGGTGGAGCCGAGGCCGAAGGGGTTGCCCATGGCGACGACGTACTCGCCGACGCGGAGCCGGTCGCTGTCGCCGAGCACGACGGCGGGGAGCTGCCCGGCGTTCTCGAGCTTGAGCATCGCGACGTCGAGCTTGGGATCCTTGCCGGCCACGGTAGCCTTCAGCTCGCGTCCGTCCCAGAGCTTCACGGTGATGTCGTCGGCGTTCTCCACGACGTGGTGGTTGGTTAGTACGTAACCCGACGCATCGACGATGAAGCCGGAGCCGAGGGAGCGACGCGCCTGGGAGCGTCCTCCGAAGGGGTTGAATCCCGGCGGCGTGCCGTTGCCCCCGAAGGGCTGGCCGAAGAAGAACTCGAAGGCGTCGACCCCCTCGCTCGACGACGGACGCGGGCGGCTGCTGGTGGTGATGTTGACGACGGTGGCCTTGGTCTTTTCGACGATGGCGGCGATGTCGGCGGTGCCTTGCAGGATGGGTGGGGACTGGAAGGGGGCGGCGGCCTGGCCGAAGACCACGGCGGCGGCAGCGGCATGGGGCTGGGCGGCCTCCGGGGTGGAGGGCGCGCGCGCGGTCGGGCTGTCGTGACGGCACCCGACGGCGGCGGCGGCGGTCAGCAGGCAGAGGGTCAGCGGGCCGAGCAGAAGCTTTGCGCGTGTCATGGTTCGAGCTCCGAAAGCGCCGATCCAACCCGCGAGGAGCGCGGACTCTTCCCGGGCGGTGGTGTAAGCTCCCGGGCCGCACGCACACCCATGGAGGGATCGATGCCTTTGATGATTCTGCGCACCAACGCGACGGTCACCGACCAGAGGGCGAAGACGCTGCTCGCGGAGTGCTCGAAGAAGGTGGCTTCGCTGACGGGCAAGCCCGAGGCGTACGTGATGACGTTGTTCGGGCGGGTGGGGGCGATGACCATGGCGGGCACCGACGCGCCGGCGTGTCTGGTGGAGATCCGGGGGGTGGGCAAGATGAGCGGTGAGCAGACCAAGGCGATCAGCCGTGCGCTGTGCGGGGTGCTCTCCGAGGCGCTCGGGGTGGAATCGCGGCGGATCTACCTGAACTTCATGGATGTGACCGGGTCGATGTGGGGGTGGGACGGGGACACGTTCGGCTGAGGCAGGTTTTCGGTACGATTGGGCTTTCCTCCGACCGGATTTGCGCTAAGAGGGGGCGCCATGGGAACACCGCAAGACGCACCGCGCCGCCTTCGCCAGAAGCGCCGGCGTGCCAAGCAGGAATACGAGCGACAGGTCCGCAAGCTGGAAACCGCCCAGCCGAAGGCTGAAGAGAAGGCGCCCTCGACTCGCAAGTCGGGCTGACCGCTCCACGCGCAGCAGGGACGATATCGGCTAGGAAAGCCGAGCCGGATGGGTCTACCATGCGGTCATGAGTCTCGAACCCTGCCCGCACTGTCATCGGCACATCCGTGTCGGTGTGGGGACGTGTCCATTCTGTGGAACGGGCGAGCCGAGAGCCGGCAGCTCCGCGGTCGAGAAGGCCGTGGTCGCAGCCGCCTGCATCGGGCTCGCGTTGACCGCGTGTGGCTGCTACGGCCCGCCGCCGCCGCAGCGCGGGATTCGTCCCGTCACCGATCCGATGCAGCCCGAGCCCCCAGCGGCCCAGGCCGTGGCCACCGACCCGCAGCCAGGCCAGACCTACGCCCAACCGCCGTCGCAACAGACCGCGCGGTAGTGCGCAACCGCGCCGCCCCGCGAACCGGCGGGCGCGGCGTCGAGGGTGGATCGTGGCAGGCGCGGTGGTATGGTCTGCCCCTCGGACGGGTGCAGCCTCGCGGGGGACCGTGCTAGCGTGCCCGCGCCTCGCACACACACAGCAAGCAATCACAGGAGCAGCCGATGGAAGTCTCAGGCAACAAGCCGAAGAGCAATGGCATGGGCGACAACGCGGACGCGCCCGCGGGTGTCGGTGTTCAGCTGGGTGGCGGTGCAGCGATCGTCGCGCCCGTCAGCGCGTTCCCCAACGGAGTCCCGGGCAACGCCCTGATCGTGTTGCCCGTCACGCAGCCGACCGAGGAGCTCAAGAACCTGCTCGGCAAGGGCCCGGTCGTGGTGAACCCCGATCAGATGTGGACCCTGCTCGGCTTCAACGGACCCCCGGTCCAGGTGCAGGACGACCAGGGGCGCCCGATCGCGATCGGGCTCGAGGATCTCATCGCTGCGCTCGAGAAGAACTGGAACGAGGCGCCCGATGATCTGAATCGCGGACGCATTCTCGCCCAGGAGCTCATGAAGCACCAGAAGCACGAGAAGGCCGAGAAGGTGCTCGGCAAGCTGGTGGGCACGGGCTCGGCCACGGGCGACGACTGGCTCGCGCTCGGCGTGACCCAGATGCAGCTCAAGAAGTTCGACAAGGCCGAGAGCACCCTCAAGGGCGCCCAGAACCTCATGGCCGACAACCCCTATCCGTCGCTGCACCTGGCGCGCGTGATGGGCGAGACCGAGAAGCCCGACGAGGAGCGCACCATGATCATGCGGGCGATCTCGATCGATCGTCGCTGCGTGGACGCGTGGGCCTACCTGTTCGAATCGGTCCGCAAGAGCGGCGACGAGGCGAAGGCGATCGAGGCCGTGGAGAAGGAAGCCGCCACGCCGGCCGACAAGAACAACGCCGCGCCCTACATCGCGCTGCAGGGTTTCTTCGCTGCGAGCGACGACACCCGCGACAAGGCGATCGAGTACGCGAAGAAGGCGGTTGCCCGCAACGCCGAGGATCCCCTCGCGCTGCTGGTGCTCTCGGCCCTCTACGGCCAGAAGGGCGACCTCGACAAGGTGATCGAGCTGCTCGCGCCGCACGAGGCGAAGATGCTGCGCGACGTGCGCATCGCGCACAACTACTTCGAGGCGCTCTTCCAGTCGCGCCAGTTCGACAAGGTGACCAAGCTGCTCAACACCCTGGCCGCCTCGCAGGATCGCCAGGTCAAGCAGTTCGCCATCGAGCGCTCCAAGGCTGTTGCCCAGTTCTTCCAGCAGCAGCAGCAGCAGCTCATCTCCAATGTGAACAAGGTCACGCCCCCCGCTGGCGGCGGGCGCAAGGACTGAGGCACAAGGACTCTCGCCCTCCCCCCCGATTCACGCCCCCCTCAATCGACTCCCTCCCCTCGGATCTACGCCCCCCCCGAACTCAAAGTCCGGGGCAGGGGGGAGAAGACCGAGTGCAGGGCCAGACAAGTCCGCCGCGGCGGCGGACTCCCGATGGGCAAATGGGCGGAACGGTGGATCGGACTCCCGATATGAGCGAATGGATTGATCGCCCGGATGAGCCCGACCCGCTCACCCCCTGCGTCGCAGCAGCAGCAGGAACACCGGCCCGCCCACCAATGCCGTGACCGCCCCGACCGGCGGCTCGGTACCGAGCCACTGGAACGCTGCCCGCGATACCAGATCGCACAATACCAGCATCGCTCCGCCCGCCAGCAGCGACACCGGCACCAGCACGCGGTGATCGGGTCCCAGCACCCTGCGCAGCGCGTGCGGCACCACCAGCCCCACGAACCCGATCAGCCCCGTCACGCTCACGATCGCTCCCACCACCAGCGAGCACGCCAGGTACACCCGTCGCTCCAACCCCTTGACGTCTACCCCCAGGTGCTGCGCCGGCTCGTCGCCCAGAGATAGCAGATTCATCCGTCCCGAGTCGGCTACCAGCACCGCTGCGCCAACCCCCACGTACACGACCAGCATCAACAGCGTTACGGGCGACGGGACATCGAGAAAGCCCATGAGCCAGAAGAGCAGCTCCTGCGCCTTCGATGCGCTCACGAGCGTCTTGATGAACGTGATCAGCGCGCCCGCGATCGCGTTCACGATGACCCCCGCAAGCAGGATCGAGGCGCCCGAAGACGAGCCTCCGGCGCGCGCCACCGCGTACACCAGCGCCGTCGCCCCCAGCCCCCCGGCTAAGGCCGCCGCAGGCACCAGCAGCCCGAGCGCGGTCGCCGCCATCCCCCCGGCCGCTACGATCGCCACAGTGGCGCCCAGGGCCGCGCCTCCGGAGACCCCGAGCACGTAGGGCTCGGCCAAAGGGTTGCGCAGCACGGCCTGGAACGCCACGCCGACCGCCGCCAGCCCGCCGCCTGCGACCGCGGCCAGCGC
>JAKLDZ010000434.1 GCA_022703255.1 Myxococcota bacterium
GGGGGGGGGGGGGGGGGGGGGGGGGGGGGGGGGGGGGGGGGGGGGGGGGGGGGGGGGGGGGGGGGGGGCGGTCGATCGGTTGGGCGCGGGAGGGGGTTCGGAGCCCGGGGGCGGGTTCATGCTGTTGGAGCCGTCGCCGGGGTAGCGGTCGCTCGGGGGGAAGGTATCGCCGGGGGGGACGCTTTCGCCGGGCGGGAGGCTATCGCCGGTTCCCGGGAGGTCGCTTTCCTGGAGGCGCTCGATGGCGGCGACGCGCTCGTTCTCGTCGAGGGTCATGATCTTGACGCCCTGCGCGTTGCGGCCGGTTTCGCGGATCTCGTTGACCTTGGTGCGGATGGTCTGGCCGCGATCGGTGACGACCATGATTTCGTCGGTGGCCTTGACGAGAGCGATACCGACGACGGGGCCGTTGCGTTCGGAGGCGTCGATGAGGATGACGCCCTTGCCGCCGCGGTTCTGGAGGCGGAACTCCTCGAGCTCGGTGCGTTTGCCGAAGCCCTTGGCGCAGACGGCGAGGACCTGGCGGCCTTCTTCGGAGACGCCGAGGCCGACGACCTCGTCGCCTTCGTCGAGCTCGATGGCTTTGACGCCGACGGAGGAGCGACCGACGGTGCGGACCTGCTCTTCGGGGAAGCGGATGGACATGCCGTTGCGGGTTGCGATGACGAGCTCGCGGGTGCCGTCGGTGACGGCGGCGCTGAGCAGGCCGTCGCCCTCCTCGATCTTGACGCCGATGATGCCCTTCTCGCGGATGTTCTGGTACTCGAGGACGGAGGTCTTCTTGATCTGGCCCTTCTTGGTGATGGTGATGACGAAGGTGCTGTCGACGAAGCCGGGGATGGGGGTGATGGCGGCGATCTTCTCGCCGGGCTCCATGCCGACAAAGTTGACGACGGCGCGGCCGCGGGCGTTGCGAGCGCCTTCGGGGATTTCGTGGACCTTCTTGCAGTAGACCTTGCCCTTGTCGGAGAAGAAGAAGACCTGCGAGTGGGTGGAGGCGACGAAGAGCTGGCTGACGAAGTCCTCGTCGCGGGCCTGCATGCCGATGGTGCCGCGGCCGCCGCGACGTTGAGCGCGGTAGGTGGCGGCGCTGGTGCGTTTGATGTAGCCGCCGTGGGAGATGGTGACGACCATGTCCTCTTCCTTGATCAGGTCTTCGGCGCTGATCTCGGCTTCGGTGGCGACGATCTCGGTACGGCGCGGGTTGGAGTAGCGCTCGCGGATGTCCTCGAGCTCCATGACGATGACGTTCATCAGGAGGGTTTCGTTGGCGAGGATGGCCTGGAGGCGGTTGACCTCGTCGCACAGGGAGCCGAACTCTCCGGCGAGCTTCTCGCGTTCGAGGCCGGTGAGTCGGGCGAGGCGCATCTCGAGGATGGCGTTGGCCTGGCGTTCCGACAGGCGGTAGTCGGGGCGTTTGGCGGCCTCGGCGATCTCGGCTTCGGGGCGACCGGCGCGGCGCACGAACTCCTCGAGTCCCTTGAGGGGAAGGGCGAGGAGGCGAGCGCGGGCCTCGTCGGGCGTGGGCGACTCGCGGATCGTGCGGATGACCAGGTCGACCTCGGTGATGGCCATGCCGAGGCCTTCGACGATTTCGCGATCGGCTTCGGCCTTGCGGAGCTGGAAGCGGGTTCTGCGGATGACGACTTCGCGGCGGTGCTCGACGAAGGCGGCGAGGGCGGCCTTGAGGTCGAGGACGACGGGGCGACCGTGGAGGATGGCGAGGTTGATCACGCCGTAGGACGACTGCATGTCGGTCATGCGGTAGAGCTGGTTGAGGACGACCTGCGGGTGGGCGTCCTTTTTGAGCTCGATGACGAGGCGGATGCCTTCGCGGTCGGACTCGTCGCGGACCTCGGCAATGCCTTCGATGCGCTTGTCGCGGATGAGCTCGCCGATCTTGGCGTGGAGGCGGGCCTTGTTGACCTGGTAGGGGATCTCCTTGACGACGATCTGCTCGCGTTCGGAGCGACCGGGGACTTTCTCGACCTCGGAGCGGGCGCGCATGACGATGGTGCCGCGTCCGGTGCGTTGGGACTGATCGATCCCCGCGCGGCCGTAGATGATGCCGGCGGTGGGGAAGTCGGGGCCGGGGATGTGGACGTTGAGCTCGTCGATGGAGATCTCGGGATTGCGGATGAGGGCGATGGTGCCGGTGATGACCTCGCCGAGGTTGTGCGGCGGGATGTTGGTGGCCATGCCGACGGCGATGCCTTCGGAGCCGTTGACGAGGAGGTTGGGGAACTTCGCCGGGAGCACGGAGGGTTCGTGCTCGCAGTTGTCGAAGTTGGGGTCCATGTCGACGGTGTCTTTGTCGATATCGGCGAGGAGCTCGACGGCGAGGCGGGTGAGGCGGCACTCGGTGTATCGGTACGCGGCGGGAGGGTCGCCGTCGATGGAGCCGAAGTTGCCCTGGCCGTCGACGAGCATGTGGCGCATGCGGAAGTCCTGCGCGAGCCGGACGAGGGCGTCGTAGACCGACCCGTCACCGTGGGGGTGGTACTTGGCGATGACGTCGCCGACGACACGAGCGCACTTCTTGTGCGGGCCGGTCGGGCCGATCTTCTGCTCGTGCATGGAGAACATGATCCGTCGATGCACGGGCTTGAGGCCGTCGCGCGCGTCGGGAATCGCGCGCCCGATGATCACGCTCATCGCGTAGTCGAGATACGACGTGCGCATCTCGTCGAGGAGGCTGACGGGGATCTTCTGCTGGATGTTGGAACTGAAGGTGGTATCCGATTCGGACATCGTGGGGTGCTCCCATCGGACCGGCTTCCGGGCATCCGGTGTATTGCGTGCAACGGACCGGGAGTAGTCGAGCCGGCCAGAGGCTGCAATCCGCTCGAGGCGACGGTCCTGGAGTGCGCAATCTGACCCACGGTGGAGGGGAAAACAAGGGGATTTCGCGCGAAATGGGGTCTTGACACGGCACGGTTGGGAGGCCTTCGCGGGGGGGCCCGGACATCGGGGGCGCGAGGGGCGGGACCGTGCTATCCCGGCGGCATGACGCGCAGCTTCGAACCGGTCCGGGTGCCCCCTCTCGCCGAGCAGGACGGCAACACGTTTGGCCGTCTGGTGGAGGTGATGCGGGCGCTGCTGTCGCCGGACGGATGCCCGTGGGATCGCGAGCAGACCTATGAGACGCTGCGCAAGTACGTGATGGAGGAGGCCTGCGAGGTCATCGACGCGATCGATCAGGGGGATCGGACGGCGCTGCGGGAAGAGCTTGGGGATCTGCTGTTGCAGGTGGTGTTCCAGGCGGAGCTGGCGCGCACGGAGGGGAGCTTCGGTCCCGACGACGTGGTGGCGGGCATCTGCGAGAAGCTGGTGCGTCGACATCCGCACGTGTTCGGGGAGGTGCAAGCGGACGATGCGGAGCAGGTGTTGCGCAACTGGGAGCGGATCAAGAAGACGGAGAAGGCGAGTCGGAAGCTGCTCGAGGGGATTCCAAGGAGCATGCCCGCGCTGGTGAGGGCGCAGCGGGTGGGCGAGAAGGTGCACCGCGTCGGGTTCGACTGGCCCGATGCCGCGGGCTCCCGCGCGAAGGTCGCCGAGGAGATCGGAGAGCTGGATTGCGCGATCGAGCAGCGCGACGCGGCGGCGGTGGAAGAGGAGTTCGGCGACGTGCTCTTCGCGATGGTGAACCTGGCGAGGCACGTGGGTGTGGACGCCGAGGCGTGCCTGCGTCGCACGACCGACAAGTTCATGCGTCGCTTCGAGCACGTGGAGCGCATGGCGACGGAGCAGCACGGCGGGCTGACGGACGAGCGGGGGGGCACGTTGCCGCTGGAGACGCTCGACGTGTGGTGGGAGCAGGCGAAGACGATGGAGCGGAGCTGAGCCGGTGGGAACCCATCACTTCGTGGAAGGCGATCCGGAGACGCTGCACGGCGAGGCGTTCCTTCCCGTCGAGTGGAGGGAGTGGATCGCGAGCGAAGGCGAGCGTGCGTTCCGCGCTCAGCAGGTGTTCCGCTGGCTGCACCAGCGCGGCGTGTTCGACCCCGCGCAGATGACCGATCTGCCGGCGTCGCTGCGCGAGAAGCTCGCGCGGGCCGGGCTCGGTCCGGTTGCGAGCGTAGCGCACGAGCACGCGTCGCCCGACGGCACGACGAAGCTGGTGGTCGGGCTGCGCGACGGGGCGATGATCGAGACGGTGTTGATCCCGATGCGACCGGCGCAGGAAGCGGATGCGGATGCGGGGGCAGTGGACGAGGAGGGGGAGGACGACGAGGAGGGGGAGGAGGAGCCGGAGGCGGCTGGGACGGAGCGGGTCACGCAGTGCATCTCGACGCAGGTGGGGTGCGCGATGAAGTGCGCGTTCTGCGCGAGCGGCGTGCAGGGGTTGCGTCGGCAGATGTTCCCCGAGGAGATCGAGGCGCAGGCGCAGCTCGGCCGGGCGCGGCTGACCGCGGGGCAGCGGCTGCGCAACGTGGTGTTCATGGGGAGCGGGGAGCCGCTGCACAACTACGACGCCCTGGCGCGGGCGATCCGGTTGATGTCCGATCGTGACGGGCTCGATCTGTCGTTGCGTCGCATGACGGTGAGCACGGTGGGGCTCACGGAAGGGATCGAGCGGCTCGGCAGGGACTTCGAGGGGAAGGTGGGGCTTGCGATCTCGCTGCACGCCGCCGACGACGAGACGAGGTCGAGGCTGGTGCCGTCGAACACGCGCTGGAACCTGAAGAAGATCGTGGAGGCGATGCGCGCCTTTCCGTTGCCGAAGCGCAGGCGGATCACGGTCGAGTACGCGCTCATCGACGGGGTCAACGATCGGGAGGTAGACGTGCGTCGTCTTGCGGCACTGCTGCGGGGGGTGCGCGTGAAGATCAACTTGATCCCGATGAACCCGGTGGATCACGCGAGGCTGCGACCGCCGTCGGCGGAGCGTGTGGTTGCGTTCAAGAACGCGCTGTCGGACGCCGGGTACACGTGTCTGATTCGCAGGCGACGAGGCGACGACGT
>JAKLDZ010000435.1 GCA_022703255.1 Myxococcota bacterium
CGAAGGACTCGGTGAAGAGCACGGCGTTCGGGACGAGCTTCGGCGACGACGTGACGAGCGTGCGGCGGTGCATCTATCCGCGCAACGCGGGTGACGCGGATGCCACGAAGCTGCGTGCGGAAGCGGAGGCGGCGAGCGGGGCGAACCAGACGATCATCATCGCGAACACGACGGAGTGGGGTGGTTGTGCGGGCGGGAACCTGATTGCCCAGTCGCGGCACAGCGGCGGCGGGGGCGTGCTGGCGCACGAGCTGGGGCACTCGCTGTTCAAGCTCGCCGACGAGTACGACTACGGGACGTGCTCGTCCAACGCGGGCAAGGGCAAGCCGAACACCTCGGCCGACGCGCAGAACCCTCCCTGGAAGGACCTGATCAACACCAAGGAGCTGCCGACCACCGCGGACTCCGCGTCGACGGTCGGAACCTACGAAGGCGCGCAGTACTGCAAGACCGGCGTGTACCGTCCCACGCACCACTACTGCATCATGCGCGACTCCAACCAGGACTTCTGCAAGGTCTGCAAGGCGGAAGCGGACAAGGTCTTCACGAAGATCAAGGCGGAGGCCGCGAAGGGCGGCGAGTGCGGCGCCGACGCCGGCAGCGATGCCGAGCCGCCGAGCTGCTTCAACGGCGGGCCCGCGTGCGACTCGGGCAAGGTCTGCTCGTGGAACGGCAAGGACAAGGGGTACTGCTGCAAGACGCCGTTCACGGCTTCGAAGACCTGCTTCACCGACGACGAGTGCGCGCCCGACATCTGCTCCTTCGGCGGCCCGCCCGACAATTTCTTCTACTGCGTGCCCGCCAACGACCCGCAGTGCAACTGACCCCACCTCCCGCCTCTCCCCCCTGTCTCCCTCGACCCTCACCCCTCGGCCATGCTTCCATGCGCCGATGCCTCCCGATCCCGAGTCCGACGCCTTCGTGCACGACCTGCGCGTGTTCGTCTCCGCGATGCAGCTCACGGCCGACGAGGTCCTCGGTCCGCGGGACGCATTGAACGGGCCAGCCTTCGCCCTGCGGGATCAGGTCGAGCTGCTGGCCGACATCCTTCGGGTCACGTCGTATCTGAGCGCGGAAGGGGGCGACGAGCCGGATCGCCCGGTCGATCTGCGCGCTCTGGCTTTTGTCGCGCGATCGCGAAGGGCATCGACCTTCCTGGGGGAGATGCAGTGGCCGGTGCAGGCGCGGCTGGATCCGGGATCCGCGCTCGAGCTGATCGAGCTCGCCGCCTACTGGGCAGCCGGCGACGAAGGGAAGCTCGTACTCCACGCGCGCCCGAAGACGTCGAGCCTCGTGCTCGAAGCCTCCGGCGCGCCGCTTCCGTCGAGCGCAGAGGACTGCGAGGTGGAGCAGGCGATGGAGAGCCTTGCCGGGTCGTGTCGGGTGAAGGTCGTGCTGCGGCGCAATCCGCGCGCCGTGGTGTTGGCCTTCGGCTCCCATGCGCCCCTCTGTTGAGCCCGCCCCCTCGCAGCCCGGCGCATGCCGCGTAACTTGGCCATCGTGCCCCCCCTTCGTTAGCCCCAAGAGGTCATGTTCCACCTTCGTTGGGGTGTCGCCACCGTCGGACTGATCTCCTCATCGCTGGGGCTCAGCTGCCCGGCCCTCGAGCGGACGCAACAGGTGCTCTCTCCCCCCGCGCAGGCCCCCGAGCCGCAGGTCGCGGTTGTCGCGCAAGAGCCTCCGCCCGCCGACCCCGTGCCGGAGCCGCTCGCTGCGGCCCCGGCGGAGACGGCGATCCCGGAGGAGATCCCCGAGCCTCCGGCATCGGTGGAGCTGCCAGCCGAGCCCCCGGTGACTCCGGACGACAACGACACCAAGCCGGACATGCGGGCCGTGAAGGCGGAGCCGGACGCGGGGGCGGAGCTGGAGGGGCCGACGCTCGGGTCGATCGTCAAGGAGACGTGGGTCTTCGCGAAGCCGAGCTGGAAGTCGCGCAAGATTGGCTATCTGCGGGCGGGTGCGGTGGTCGGTCGCGAGGAGAAGACCGCGGGACGAAGCGGCTGCGAGAAGGGGTGGTACCGCGTGGCGCCCCGCGGCTACGTGTGCGTGGGCACGGCGGCGACGCTCGAGGCCTCCAACGCGGTGCTCGAGGCAGCGGCGCGACGTCCCGATCGTTCGCAGGGGCTTCCCTACGACTACGTGATGTCGAAGTTCCCGCCGCCGCCGCTCTACCTGCGTCTCCCCTCGGAAGAAGAGCAGCAGGAAGTGGAACGGGACGCGTCCATTGCACGCGATCAGAAGCTCGCGTCGTTCCCCCTCGAGCTCGGGCCGATCCCCGGGGCGCTGCTCTACGAGCAGGTTGCGCCGTCGTTGAAGGGGCCGCCGCACGCGCGCGAGTCGTTGCTGTCGGGACGGCCGGTTGCGCGGTCCGGCTTCGCGCTGCTCGACGTCTTCGAGTGGACCGGGCGCGCCTTCGGTCTCACGACGGACATGAACGTGATCCCCTTGGATCGCACGCGCGTCCTCAAGCCGTCGAGCTTCCGCGGCATCGCGCTCGAGCCCGATCAAGGGCTGCCTGCGGCCTTCGTGCGCGCGAGGTCTGCGCGCCGCTACCGTCTGCAGGAGCGCGCGATGGCAGATGCCGGGGCGGTGGGCTACCGCGAGGGAGCCGCGCTGACCGGCAAGCAGGTGCGCGTGGGCGGGGAGGTGTATTACGAGACGCGCGACGGCACCTATCTTCGCGGCAAGGACAACCTCGTGGTGATCCCGCCGATGAAGAACGTGCCCGGATGGGCGAACCAGGGGCGCAAGTGGATCGACATCTCGATCCTGCGTCAGAGCCTGGTGGCCTACGAGGGGACGCGGCCGGTATACGCGACGCTGGTATCGACGGGAGTCGACGGGCTGGGGGATCCGAAGAAGACGCACTCGACGGTGCAGGGTGCGTTCCTGGTGCACACCAAGCACGTGTCGGCGACGATGGACGGCGACGAGGTGGGGGACGAGTTCGATCTGCGGGATGTCCCCTACGTGCAGTACTTCCACGAGGGCTACGCGTTGCACGCGGCGTACTGGCACGACGAGTTCGGCACGCCGCGGAGCCACGGCTGCGTGAACCTGGCGCCCCAGGATGCGGCGTGGCTGTTCGGGTGGAGCACACCGGAGGTCCCGGAGGGGTGGCACGGATACCTCGAGATCCACGGCGGGACGATCGTGTACACGCATCCCTGAAGAACTGGGAGCTAGGAACCAGGAAGGCGAAGTCGAAGGCAAATGTCCGGATCCGGATCGGGACATTCCTCAATCGCGTTCCTGTTCCTTGTTGCTGGTTGCTGGCTTATACGAAAGGGCGTGCTCTCGCGTTGGCCCCCAATCACGGTCGTGTGCGCAGCCGCGCTGGGGGCGACCGTGGCGTTCGCGCAGGATGACCGGGGCCAAGGCGCGGTTCCGTCGGGTAATTCGGGTGCCGTAACAGTTCCGCAGCCCCCTGCGCAGCAGGCTCCGCCGAAGTCCGGGCTCACACCGCCCCAGCTCACGAAGTTCGT
The DNA here is from genome assembly GCA_022703255.1 of Myxococcota bacterium. Taxonomy (GTDB): domain Bacteria; phylum Myxococcota_A; class Polyangia; order Polyangiales; family Polyangiaceae; genus JACRCQ01. The sequence goes on from JAKLDZ010000435.1 coordinate 3,486, forward strand.
TGCAGCGACCTATCCGGCAGAGGCCGCGGAGCGCAAGCTCGAGGGCAACGTGGTGCTGCAGCTCGACATCGACGCGTCGGGACGGGTGGCCGCGGTGGCGGTGGTGAACCCTGCGGGGCATGGGTTCGACGAGGCGGCGGCGGAAGCTGCGCGACGGTTCGAGTTCGCCCCGGCGTTGCGCGACGGCAAGCCTGTCGCTGCGCGCATCCTCTATCGCTACGCCTTCACGTTCAAGCCCGCGGAGCCACGGCCCGAGGCAACCCAGCAGACGCCCGCCTCCCCTCCCCTCGGACGCCTTTCGGGTGTGGTGCGCGCCGCGGCAGACGCGCCCGTCGCCGGGGCGGAGCTGGTGGTTCGGGACGCGACGGGAAGCGAGCGGAGGGTGCGCAGCGGGGAAGAGGGAACCTGGGTGCTGCCGGAGCTTCCCGACGGGCTCTACACGGTGATCGTGCAGTCGCCGGGGTATCGAAAGCTCGAGGTGCAGGAGCGGGTCGCGCGCGGAGAAGCGACCGAGGTGGTCTACCGCCTGGTGCCCGACGGCGAGCTGCAGGTCGTGATCCGGGGTGCGCGGCCGCCCCGGGAGGTCACGCGAAGGACGCTGGAGCGTCGGGAGATCGAGCGCATACCGGGCACGAACGGGGACGCGCTCCGATCGCTGCAGAACCTGCCCGGTGTGGCGCGCCCGCCGGGGTTCGCTGGGGTACTCGTGGTGCGTGGATCGTCCGCGCAGGACACGAACGTGTTCGTGGACGGCACCCTCGTGCCGCTCATCTACCACTTCGGTGGTTTGTCGAGCGCGGTGCCCACGGAGCTGCTCGAGCGCATCGACTTCTACCCCGGCAACTTCAGCGCACAGTATGGAAGGGTGACCGGCGGAATCGTGGAGGTCGGGATCCGGTCGCCGCGCAGCGACGGCAAGCTGCACGGGATGGCGCAGCTCGATCTGATCGACGCTCGGGCGATGCTGGAGGGGCCCGTTCCGTACGCGAAGGGCTGGCACTTCGCGGCGGCAGTGCGGCGCAGTTGGGTGGACACGTGGCTCAAGCCGGTGCTCACCTCCGCGGGGGCGTCGGTGTCGGCGGCCCCTGTGTACTACGACTACCAGTTGATCGCGGAGACGCGTCCTTCGGAGCGATCGAGCTTCCGGGTGTCGTTCATCGGATCCGACGATCGGCTGGAGCTTCTGACGAAGGACACGGCGGAGGTGGACCCGGTGTTGACGGGCAATCTCCGGGCGTACACGGGGTTCTACCGGGCAATGGCGCGCTACCGGAACGACCTCGCCGACGGGGTCAGTCTGCAATCGGTGACGGCGACAGGTCGGAACACGATCGATGTGGGGGTGGGGTCGTTGTTCTTCAAGCTGGACACGGTGCCGGTGACGAACCGCACGGAGCTGACGGCGCGCGTCGCGCGGGGAGCGACGCTGCACACCGGGGTGGACATGCTGTGGGCATCGAGCGAG
>JAKLDZ010000436.1 GCA_022703255.1 Myxococcota bacterium
CCCACCATCTCGTGCAGGTCCGCGGGTCGCACCCGGTCGGCCAACGGCGTCGCTTCCCGTTGCTTCGGGTCACGACGCATCGCCGCCTCGAACAGTGTCGGTTCCTCTCCCCCCGGCCCCGCGCGTCGTCCCGCCATCTCGCCCCTCACTCCGACGGCGGGTCCGTCAGCTCCACCCGCTCGCCACGCCAGGTCCGCAGCACCGTCCTGCCCGGCTCGCGCTCCACGATCGTCTCCGGGCCCACCTGCACCTTCCCCCGGCCCCGCGGCGTATCCACGATCAGCTTCGGCACCGCTATCCCCGACACCTTCCCCAGCAGCTCCCGATACACCGCTACGCTCCTGTCCAGCGTCGTCCGCAAGTGCGATGTCCCCTTCGCGACGTCGCAATGCAGCAGGTAGTACGGCCGCACCCGCTCGTCGACCAGCCCCCGGAACAGCTCCGCCAACACCTCGGGATCGTCGTTGATCCCCCGAAGCATCACCGTCTGGTTCATCAGCGGGAATCCACCGTCCGCAAGCCGCCCCAACGCCTCGCGCGCCTCGGGCATCAGCTCCTTCGGATGGTTGAAGTGCACCATGAACCAGATCGCGGGACGCCCCTTGAGCGCCTGCACCAGCTCGTCGTCGATCCTCGACGGCAGCGCCGACGGCGTCCGCGTGCCGATCCGAAGCCTGCGCAGGGTCCCGATCGCCCGGAGCCTGTCCACCAGCTCCACCAGCCGCGCGGTCGACATCGTAAGCGGATCGCCCCCGCTGATGAGCACCTCCTGCACCTCCGGATGCGCCCGCAGCCAGGCGAACGCCGGCTCGAGCTCCACCATCGGCGTCACCCCCTGCCCCGTGCGCACCAACCGCGATCGCGTGCAGAACCTGCAGTGCACCGCGCACTGCAGCGTCGCAATCAGCAGCGCCCGATCCGGATACCTCCGCACCAGATGCGGCGCCACTTCGTGCTCCTGCTCACCCAGCGGATCCTCGAGATCACCAGGTACCTCCCGCGCCTCCAGCTCGTGCGGCACCACTTGCCGACGAATCGGGCACGCTGCATCGAGCGGATCGCACAGCCCGAGGAAGTGCGCGGTCACCTTCGGCCGCAACCCCGAGGCCCGCGCGTGCTCGATCCCTCGACGCTCCGCCTCGGTCAGCCGCAGCGCCGCGTCCATCGCGCGCACACTGGCCTCCGCGGCACGCAGCTCCGCCTGCCAGCCGGCGCCCGGCTGGGCCACCGAACCGTCGTCAGTGTCCGTGACCGTCGTGGCTGTGATCATGAACCGGCATGCGCCCTGGTCCGGGGGCTGCTCCGGGACCCCCCATCGGCCCGGGCCCCGGACGCCCGTGATCGTGATCCATCTCGTCCATCGGATCCGCGCTGCCGCCGGGCGCTGCCGCCGGCTGCAGATCAGGAACCTTCACCTTCGCCAACGCCCCCTCGTCCACCTGCACAGGGAACTGCTTGCGAAGCTCCGTCTCCATCGCCTTCTCGGCGTCCTGGATCTCTCTCTGCACCATCGAAATCCGGATCGTCCGCTCCGCTTCCGCATACGTCCTCGCGTGAGCGTCCGTCTTGCCCATCATCTTCACGATGTGGAACTGCCCGTCCGAGGTCCCCACCACTCGATCGAGCACCTCACCCACTGCCTTGATCTCGAAGACCGCCTTGCGCACCTCCTCGGGCACCTTGGCGTTGTCGCCGCGGGCGTCTCCCGACGGGCCGACCAGCCCCAGATCCCCGAGCAGCTCGAGGGCTCCCTTGTACGGGCGCCCAGGCGACTCGACCGAATGGTCCAGCATCAGCTCACCCCACTGCGAGGGGTTCGCCTTCTTCGCATCGGCCAGCAGCTTCTCCGCCTTCGCCTTGTCCTTCACCACGATGTGGGCCACGCGTCGACGTTCGGGCTCCTCGAACTCCTTCTTGTGGCTCTCGTAGTACGCCCTCACCTCCGGCTCCGGGATGTCCCCGGGCCCCCGCAGCTTCGTCCGCGTCCTCTTCAGCATCGCGTCCCGAAGCACTTGCCGCAACGCTTCCGCCGTCTCCGGATCCTTGTCCAGCCCGCGCTTGCGCGCTTCCTCCGCCAACAGCTCCACCGTGATCATCTGGTCGAGCAGCTCTCGCCTGCGCTCCGGCGTCTGGTACCGAAGCCGATCGAACTGATCCATCCGCTCGATCGTCGCCGCAAACTCCCCCAGCGTGATCTCGTGATCCCCCGCCTTCGCGACCACCAGCGCCGCCTGCTGCGGCGTCAACCCTCCGGGGATCTCCCCAGCGTCTGCCCGCCCCTTGCCCTCGAGGGCCTTGTCCTTGCACCCGACGACCGATGCCGCCAATATCAGCGACACGCAGAGGCTGGCTCGGAGCGCCCGGACGAAACCGTGGGCCGTGACCATGGATCGCATCGTGCGCCACCACCTAGCACGCGCTGGGACCCGCACGCAACGCCGCACCCCACGCTCCCGGATACCTCCCCAGACACCCGTTCAAACCCCAACCCCCCGCTCCGACCCCAGCGCCCCCACGAAGGCTCTCCCCCGATGTGGCACTCGATCCCCGACCTCGGCTCGGCCCTCGTCCTCGCCATCCTCCTCGCCGCTTCCTACGCCTTCGCCCTCGCCCTCCTCGCCGCCCGCCGCCAGCCCCGCTGGCTCGCCGCGGCACGCCTCGCCGCCTACGGCACCGTCGCCCTCTCCACCGTCGCCGTCCTCGTCCTCGCCTACGCCTTCGTCACCCACGACTTCCGCATCCGCTACGTCGCCCAGTACAGCGACCGATCCATGCCCACTCCCTACCTGCTCAGCGCCCTGTGGGGCGGCCAGGACGGCTCCGTCCTCTGGTGGGTCTTCCTCCTCGGCGTCTACATCGCCGCCTGCGTGCGCTGGCTGAAGGGCCGCTACCTCGCCCTGCAGCCCTACATCATCGCCACCCTCATGGTCGTGGTGATGTTCTTCGCCCTCCTCATGCTCTTCTCCTCCAGCCCCTTCGCCACCTCCCTCTCCGGCGCTCGGCTTGACGGCCACGGCCTCAATCCCCTGCTGCAGAACTTCTACATGGCCGTGCACCCGCCCAGCCTCTACGTCGGCTTCGTCGGCTGCACCGTCCCCTTCGCCTTCGCCGTCGCCGCCCTCCTCTCCGGACGCCTCGACAGCGAGTGGATCGTCGCCGTCCGCAAGTGGATGCTCTTCGCCTGGCTCTTCCTCTCGATCGGCAACGGCCTCGGCATGCTCTGGGCCTACGTCGAGCTCGGCTGGGGCGGCTATTGGGCCTGGGATCCCGTCGAAAATGCCTCCTTCCTGCCGTGGCTCACCGCCACCGCCTACGTGCACTCCACCATGATCCAGGAGCGCAGGGCGATGTTGAAGATCTGGAACCTCTTCCTCATCGCTCTCACCTTCTTCCTCACGATCTTCGGCACCTTCCTCACCCGTTCCGGCGCCATCGCCTCCGTCCACGCGTTCGCCCAGTCCAACGTCGGCGTCTACTTCCTCTGGTTCCTCGGCCTCATCGCCGCCACCAGCGTCGGCCTCGTCCTGTGGCGTCTCCCCGCTCTGCGCTCCGACGCCCGCATCGAATCCGTCGCCTCGCGCGAGGCTGCCTTCGTCGCCAACAACTGGGCCCTGCTCGGCGCCACCGCCTTCGTCCTCGTCGCCACCACTTTCCCCCTCGTCTCCAAAGCCCTCTTCGCGCAAACCGTCTCCGTCGGCCCTCCCTTCTACAACCGCTGGATGGCCCCCATCGGCCTCGCCATCTTCCTCCTCATGGGCCTCGCCCCCTTGTTCGGTTGGCGCAAAACAAGCCCCAAATCCCTGCGATCCGCTTTCGTCGCTCCCTGCGCCGCTGCCCTCGCCCTCGCGCTGCTCCACCTCGCCTTCGGCTCCGCCTTCGGCTTCCCTCCCTTCGTTCCCAACGATCCCATCGTCCCCGGCCCCCTCGGCCTCGCCCTGCAAAAACTCGGCAGCTCCACCCCCCTCGTCACCGCGTCCCTCGCTGCCTTCAACCTCGCCGTCATCGCCCAGGAGTTCTACCGAGGCGCCGCCTCTCGCATGCTCGCCCACCGCGAGTCCGTGCTCACCGCCCTCCTCACGCTCGTCGACCGTGCCCGCCGACGCTACGGCGGCTACGTCGTGCACTTCGGCGTCACCCTCATGTTCATCGGATTCCTCGGTCAGGCCTGGGGCGTCAGCAGGGAAACCTCCCTTCGCCCGGGCGAGTCCTTCACCCTCGACCGCTACGTCCTGCGCTACGACGGCCCCCGCGAAACCGTCGATCCCAACAAACGCATGGCCTTCGCCGACGTCACCGTCCTGAAGTCCGGCTCCGACAAACAGCTCGGCAAGCTCTCCCCCGCCCGGTTCTTCTACAAGAAGAACCCCGAACAACCCACCTCCGAGGTCTCCGTCCTGCACTCGGTCCGCGACGACCTCTACGTCGTCCTCGGTGGCTTCGGCGACGACAAGATCGCTTCGTTCCAGATCCACGTCAACCCGCTCGTCTCCTGGATCTGGGCCGGCTTGCTCTTCCTCATCCTCGGCGCAGCCATCTCCTTGTGGCCCGACGTCCCCGTCTCCAGCCTGACCCCCTGGGCACGCGTCCGCCTCGCGACCTCGTCCGTTGTCGGCCTCGCTCTCGCTGTGCTCCTCGCCGCTCTGCCCGCTCGCGCCCTGTCTCCACGCCTTCCCTTCGAATCGCGATCCTCTTCCGCAGCGCGTTCACCCGACTGCCCCGAAGCCGACGCTCATCGCGCCGCCACCAACCACCCACCCGCCGTGTGCGCTCCAACAACACCTTGAGACCTGTCGCTCCCCTGGCACGGAACCCTCGCCCATGTCCGATCGATCGTTGACTCCAACCGACCCCGAGACCCGGAATGCTGCCGGCGACGGCAAGCCGGGCGGGATGCCGGGCACCTCTCCGGAGCGCGGGTCGATGCCCCCCGCCGGGTTCGATTGGGATG
>JAKLDZ010000437.1 GCA_022703255.1 Myxococcota bacterium
CGCACATCGTCGCCGGTATTCGCCATCCCAATGTCGCGTCGCTTCTCGACGTGGGGGAGCACAACGGGCTCATCTACCTTGTCTTCGAGTACATCGACGGCGAGCAGCTGTCGTCGCTGAGACACCTGCTCTCGGAGAAGCGCAAGAAGTTCCCGGTGGGGATCGCGCTGCGGATCATGGCGGACGTGTGCGCGGGGCTGCACGCGGCGCACGAGCTGGCGGATCCCGATGGCTGGCCCCTGTGCATCGTGCATCGGGACATCTCGCCGCAGAACATCATGGTCAGCACGACCGGCGGCGTGAAGATCATCGACTTCGGCATCGCGAAGGCGCTGGACAGACTCTCGGACGACACCTCCGCAGGGCTGGTCAAGGGCAAGGTGCTGTACATGGCACCCGAGCAGGCGCGGGGCGACCAGATCGATCGGCGCGTGGACGTCTGGGCCGCGGGCGTGGTGCTCTACCTGCTCATCGCCGAGCGCCTCCCCATCGAGGGGCTCAACCAGCGGGCCACGCTCGCCATGGTGGCCTCCGAGGAGAAAGCGGCGCCTCTCCCTCCCGACGTGCCGAAGCCGATCGCGGAGGTGCTGCGGCACGCGCTCGCTCCCAATGCGATGGAGAGGTTCCAGACGGCGGCCGAGATGCACCGCGCGATCGAGGGGGCGCTGGCGCACGTGTGCGGGCCGGTGACCACGGCCGACGTGGCGACGTTTGTCAACGACCATGCCGCGGAGAACAACGAGACGCGCCGCAGGCTCCTGCACGCTGCCTTCGCTGAGTCCCACCGGAGGGCTGGCTCCAGACCGTCGATCTCCGAGCTCGACGAGACCCCTCCGGCTCCGGAGATCGCGGAGCGCATCACGGTGCCCGAGCCGATCATGGTGCGCGGAGCCGAAGCGGTGCGCGAGCCGATCAACACCATGCCGTCCGCGAAACGGGCCTCGGCGCGTCCCAGCCCGCGTCGCGTGACGGTGGTCAGGATCGGCCCGCGACGGCGCACCTGGATCGCCGCGATCGCTACCGCAGGGGTGCTGGGTGCGGGGCTTGCCGCCTGGGGACTGAGCCACACGACCTCGGCTTCCGCGCAAGGCTCGAGGCTTTCGCTTTCGCTCCCTTCGGTCACCGAGGCGGAGCCTCCTCCCCGGCTCCCCGACGTCGCCACCGTGGCGCTGCCCGAGCCGTCGTCCGACGCTCCCGCGGCCTCGGTGTCACCGCCCAAGGAGCCGTCGACCCGGAACCCCGTCGCGATGCCTGCGCGACCTCGAAAGGAGCCGCGTCATGTCTTCGACTCGCGCAAGTAGGGTGCATGGCGCATGCGCCGCCATGGTGCTGGCAGGGACAATCGCCGGGGGCACGGTCCGGGCGGACGACGCGGATCCTCGCACGGCCGACGCGCTCTTCGATCAGGGCAAGGCGCTGCTCGATCGGGATCGGGTGAGCGAGGCGTGCGAGCGGTTGCGGGACAGCTACCGCCTCGATCCGGCCTTGGGAACACTCGGTCTGCTCGCCTGGTGTCACGAGCGTCAGGGCAAGATCGCCACCGCATGGAGGGAGTACCACGAGGTCGCGGAGCTGGCGTCGAAGGCCAAGGCCTTCGAACGCGAGTCGGTGGCGCGTCGTCGCGCCCTGGCATTGCAGAAGGATGTCTCCACGATGCGCATCGACGTGGTGTCGGCCGTGCCGGGGTTGCAGGTGCTGGTGGGTGAGCAATCGGTTCCCCAAGGGAGTTGGGGCAAGGCGATGGCGATGGATCCCGGGGAGGTGACGATCACGGCGCGGGCGCCGGAGCGTGTTGCATGGACGCGGACTGTGACGATCGGGACGCCGGGCGACGCGGTAGCGGTACGGATTCCGGAGTTGGCTCGGACGCGGGCCCCGATTCCGGTTGCGGTGGAGCACAGACCGTTGCCTTCGCGTCCACAGGAGACGGGTTCACGCTCATGGACGCCGCCGGTGGTGGCGTTCGGGCTGGGAGCTGCCGGGCTGATCGTGGGCAGTGTGTACGGACTGCGGGCGATCTCGAAGAACGACGCATCGTCCGGACACTGTGATGCATCGAATGCGTGTGACCCCGAGGGGGGGTCGCTGCGTGATGAGGCGCGCAGCTTCGCGACGATCTCCACGATCGGATTCGGTGTGGGACTCGCGGGAGCTGCAGCGGGCACGTATCTGTGGCTGCGAGGTGCTGGCCAGACGAGGAAGGAGGCATCGACGAGACCGAAGACGGGCATTGCACCGCTGACGACGCCCGGGGGCGCCGGGCTGTCGATGATCGGCAGGTTCTAGGGGACAAGGCTGCGAGGGGGGGAAGATGCGCTTCGTTCGCATTGCGATTTGCATCGCAGGGGCGGGACTGCCGTTGTCGTGCGCGCAGCTCGTCGGCGTGGAGGACTGGACTCCGAAGGAGGATCCTCCGGTGGACTACCTCGACAGCGGGCTTGGAGGCGCGGACGGCTCCGTTCCCGACGCCGTGGGCGGGGACGTCTGGAACGCCGCATGCGAGGCGGGGGCATCGCGCTGCGTGTGGGTGGAGCTGCAACGCTGCGACGACACGGGGCGGTGGACCGTGGCCGCGAAGTGCGCATCCGAAGCGCTCTGCAAGGCCTCGGAGTCCCGGTGTGCGGAGCCGGTCTGTGAGCTCGGCGAGTACCGCTGCGACGACGAGGTGCTGTTCGCGTGCGACAAGACACGGGACGGTTGGGACAAGGTCAAGAGCTGCACTTGGGGAGTATGCGACGCGTTGAACGGACGCTGCTCCAAGTGCCTTCCCGGCACGCTGGTTTGCGAGAAGGACGAGCTTCGCAAGTGCTCGGACAACGGCTACGGAACCGAGCTCGTGCAGAAGTGCGCAGCGCCGGAGCTGTGCGACGCAGCCAAGGGGATCTGCTGGCCGGAGGTGTGATCGCCTGGCGGGTTGGCAGGGGAGGCCGGAAGGGGAGGAACTGCCCGGAGGCGGAGAGACCACACCGAGCGTGTTCCATGTCGTCGGGAACCGCTCTACTCTCCAGCGGTGCCCGCACGACTCGCCAAGGTTTCATGCCCCCATTGCGGCGCCCCGATCCGCGTTGAGGTGACATCGCAGACCGCAACCTGCGACTACTGCAAGCGGGTCTCTTTCGTGCACCGTCCGAAGGAGCCGGTCGCGCCGCCCATGCCCGGCTTCGAGGACTACGGGCACATCCACATCCCGCGCAGCGCTCTGCGCAACGCCTGGCTCATCCCCTTCGTCATCCTCTTCTTCGTCTTCGACTTCGTGGTGGCCGGCGTGGTCCTCGTCGCGATGTTCGTCGTCAAGAAGACCTCGCCCGAGCCCACCATCACCGTCCAACCCACCGAATACACGCCGTCCGTGTCCGTGGAGTCGTCACCCACCGTGCCGCTCCCCGCGGGCAGGGACTGCCGGCGGCTCGTGCTGTGCTGCAAGACGCTGCAGCCCTCGAACCAGGGCTGCGACGCCATGGCGATCTTGGGCGAGGCGAACTGCGCCCGTCAGCTCCCGTCGATGCAACAGGCGGCGCGAGCGGTGGGCCGCAGCTGCGAGTGAGGCGATCGATGGACAAGCTCACGCTGGCCGAACTGGGGGCGGTGCTTGACGGTCGCAATACCCATCCGGAGACTGCGGAGGAGCTCGACCGGGAGGTTTGGGAGCGGTGCGGGGCGGAGCGGGGAATCCTGGTGATGGACTTGTCGGGGTTCACGCGGCTGACGCGTGCGCGCGGCATCCTGCACTTCCTCGCTGTGTTTCGCAGGGCCTGGCGGGCGTCGTGTCCCGTCGTTTCCACGCATGGTGGACGCGTGGTCAAGTGCGAAGCGGACAACGTGATCGCATCGTTCCCTTCCGCCTCCGCGGCGCTCGATGCGGCGGTCGGGATGCTCCACGCCGTGCGCGAGCTGAACGTCACCCTCGACGACGACTCGCGGATGCGGCTGTGCATCGCGGTGGGATGGGGGCGGATTCTCGAGCTCGAAGACGACTTCTTCGGTGACGAGGTGAACGTGACGTTCAAGCTGGGGGAGGATGTGGCGCGGTCGGGAGAGGTCCTGGTCACCGAGTCGGCGGTGGCGCGTCTGGAGACCGAAGGGAGAACGATCGACGGCGAGGAGCTCTCGCTCGAGGTCGGGAGCGTTCGGGTCCGGTATCGTCGCCTGGTTCCCGGCACCGAGGGGTGACCGTCGCGGAGATGCGACGCGCGCGATTTCGTTTCACGCGGAATCGGAGTGCATCTCCCTGGACCGGTCGTCGCCATGTGCGACAATCCCTGCGACCCCTGGAGGCCATCGCAATGAGCTTCGCGCGTTCGGTTCGTTTCCCCCTGATCGGTCTGGTGCTCTCGTCGCTCGCGTGTCTCCCGGGAGCATGCGCGGCGAGCGGAGACGACACCGGGAGCGCGGGTGGGAAGGCTGGGAACGCCGGAAGCGCCGGGGCCGCAGGCGGAGCGGGGAGCGCGGGCGCAGCCGGCACGCTGATCGAAACCGACGGTGGTGTGACGGACGTCGGGGTGAACGAGACCAACGCGTGTGCGGGGGAATCGTACGAAGGGAAGATGTCGCCGCTCGACGTCTACGTGCTGCTCGACGCGACGTCGTCGATGAAGGGTGGAGGGGGCAACGAGGTCGTGTGGCCCGGGGTGACGCACGCGCTGGTGGGGATCATCACGGATCAGGCGTCGGCGGGGATCTCCATTGGGCTCACCTTCTTCCCCGTGCGACCCGGACCGGACACGGTGTTCCCCAAGGAGTGCAACCAGACGTCGGACTGCGGCTTGTACGGGCCGTGCGAATCGTTCGTGGTGGGCAAGGTCTGCGCGGGGTGGGTGTCGCAGGACTGCTCGTGCGACTGGAAGGACTACGGCAAGCCGGTGGTGGAGATCGGGTCGTTGCCCGGCAATGCGGCGGCGTTGCAGGACGCGATCACGGGCAAGG
>JAKLDZ010000438.1 GCA_022703255.1 Myxococcota bacterium
GGACGTGCCGCCCACCTCCTCGGGGCTGAGCCCCAGGATGTCGCGCGACAGTTCCGTCAATCCCTCGAGCTCGAACGTACGTTCCAGCTCTCCTCGCAGTGTCTCGGTGTCCATGGCACTCGTCGCGTGGAAACCCGCCACGCGGTCGGGCTGCATTGGCCGGCGCATCGTAGCCAATTCCGACCGGGCGTGAACACGTCTTCCACTCCGCGGCCCCGATTTTCCGCCCGTTGATCCTTAGTTGGCTTTCCCAGCATTTCGTGGCAGGGTGGGCCCGTGCCTCGGTTCGCTCTGCTCGTGGAGCGGGTTCTCCCGCTGACCATCCTGGCCCTCGCCGCCGTAGGTGCGCCCGTCATGGTCTTCTCGCCGGAGGGCCTGCCGCGCCTGCGCACGCTGCAGAAGGAAATGGCCCAGGTGCGTGCCGAGAACGCCGAGCTCACCCGCAACATCGAGCAGCTCCAGGACAAGGTCCGCCTCCTGAAGGAAGACCCCAGGACCGTGGAACGACTCGCCCGCGACGAGCTCGGCCTCGTGCGCAACACCGAGGTCGTCTTCCAGTTCCCCGCTGCACGGTGACATCCCCTCGCCCTCGGCGTATCTTCCCGCCTCGTGACCGTCGAGCTCGCACGCCTGCTCCTCGCCTCCGGCGCCGTCTCCCGCGCCCAGATCCAGGCCGCGCTCGCTGCGTCCTTCCACCAACGCGTCCCCTTCGTCTCCGCGCTGCTCGACCAGGGCGCCCTCGACGATCGCTCCTTCGCTCGCGAAGTCGCGTGCTCCTCCGTTCCGGAAATCCGACACGTCGTCCCCATCGCCGAGCTCGTCGTTCGTCTCCCTCCACACTTGTGCGCGCGATTGCTCGCCGTTCCCGTCCGACAGGACTCCGTCACAGGCACGATCGACGTCGCGACCGCAGATCCTCTCGACTCCCACGTGCAGTCGGAGTTCGCTTTCCACCTGGATGCTCCGATTCGTCTGGTGCGCGCGCCCGTCGCCGAGCTGCGGGAAGTCGTGCGCGTCATCGATCCCGACGAGGAACCCATCGAACGGTCGGCAGCTCCGCTCGCGTCGCCAACCGGCGCGCTGCGTCTCACGCCGGCCTTCGGCTCGGCTGCGGTCGAGCGCTCGCAGCTCGAGCCCATTCCGCTGGTGAGGCGCAGCACTGCGCCGCGGGCCGCGGAGACACGTGTCTCGGCTCCGGTTGCCCCGGCCGCTCGCGTCGCGGGGAGCACCTCGACCTCTCCGCAACGCATCACGCCTTCGTCCGCGCAAGAGCACGAGGCGGTCCAACGCATTCGACAGGCGCGCGGTCGAGACGAAGTCATCACGGAGCTCGTCGCCGCACTGGCCCCAGCAGCGGCGCGTTGCGGGGTGCTGGTCCACCGGCGAAACGCCTGGGTGGGCTGGACGTGCACCCCGGAGCTGGGCGATCGCGACGCGTTCCGCCGCGTGTCCGTTTCTACCGGCGAGGACTCGGCGCTGACGGCTGTTGCCGACAAGGGGTGGTTCCTCGGCCACCTGCCGGCGACCGCAGCGCACGAGCCGCTGCTCCAGTTTCTGGGCACCCCGGCGAACGAGGTATGCCTCGTCGCGGTCGAAGTCGCCGGTCGCCCGGTCATGCTTCTGCTCTGCACCGATCTGACAGACACGATGAACACGACGCGCCTTGCAGAGCTCCTCGCCGATGAAGCGGGCGAGGCTCTGGCGCGGATCCTGAGCTCCGAGAAGCGCTCCCGATGAGGTGAACAGATGTCCGGAACCCCGTCCCATCCCTACCGAACAGCACGTGCACGCTGGCAGGCGAAGTCCCTCGAGAAGGCGAAGAAGGCCGCCAGGCCACGCCCCACTCCAGGTCTGCTCGCCCGCGGCTTCGATCCACCTGACCTGTACGGTCCCGACGATCTCGACGAGCTCGGATTCGATCCTGCTCGCGATCTCGGGTTGCCCGGCGAGCCCCCGTTCACGCGGGGCGTCCAGGCGAACATGTACCGAGGACGCCACTGGACCATGCGGCAGTACGCAGGGTTCGGCACGGCCGACGAGTCCAACGAGCGGTACCGCTACTTGCTGCAGCAGGGTCAGACCGGTCTGAGCGTGGCCTTCGACCTTCCGACGCAGATGGGTTTCGACTCCGACTCCAAGTTCGCCAAGGGCGAGGTCGGCCGGGTCGGCGTCGCCATCGACTCCATCGACGACATGCGCCGACTGCTGCGCAGCCTGCCGTTGGACAAGATCTCCACGTCGATGACCATCAACTCGACCGCCGCGATCCTGCTGTGCCTCTACATCGCGGTGGCCGAGGAGAACGGTGTCGATCGCAAGGTGCTTCGCGGCACGATCCAGAACGACGTGCTCAAGGAGTACATTGCGCGCGGGACCTACATCTTCCCGCCGAGGCCGTCGCTGCGCCTGATCAGCGACATCTTCGCGTTCTGCGGGCGCGAGGTTCCCAAGTGGAACACGATCTCGATCAGCGGCTACCACATGCGCGAGGCGGGATGTGACGCGGCGCAGGAGATCGCGTTCACGCTCGCCGACGGCATCGAGTACGTGAAGACGGCGGTGGCGGCCGGGCTGAACGTGGACGAGTTTGGCGCGCAGCTGAGCTTCTTCTTCAACGGCCACAACAACCTGCTGGAGGAGGTCGCCAAGTTCCGCGCCGCGCGCAGAATGTGGTCGTCGATCATGCACGACCGCTTCGGCGCCCAGTCGGATCGCGCACGCGCCCTGCGCTTCCACTGCCAGACCGCCGGCATGACCCTCACCGCCCAGCAGCCCCTCAACAACGTCGTCCGCGTCGCCGTTCAGGCGCTCGCTGCCGTGCTGGGAGGATGCCAGTCGCTGCACACCAACAGCTTCGACGAGGCGCTCGGGCTGCCCACCTCCCAGGCGGTGCTCATCGCCCTTCGCACCCAGCAGATCATCGCCCATGAGTCCGGCGTCGCCGAGTTCGTGGATCCGCTCGCAGGCTCCTATGCGCTCGAAGCGCTCACCCACCGCCTGGAGCAGGAGGCCCGCAAGTACATCGACCACATCGACACCCTCGGCGGCATGACCTCCGCGATCGAGCAGGGTTACGTGCAGCGCGAAATCCAGGCGAGCGCCTACCAGTACCAGCTCGACATCGAGAGCAAGCAGCGCGTCGTCGTCGGCCAGAACGACTTCGTCGCCGAAGCCGAACCCGTGCCGATCATGAAGATCGACCCCCGCATCGAAGCGGATCAGGTCGAGCGTCTGCGCGCCTTCCGCGCGACCCGCAACGAGGTCGCCTGGGCCGAGTCCCTGCGACGCGTGGACGCCGCCGCGCGCGCCAACGACAACCTCGTGCCCGTCATCCTCGAGTCCGTCAAGACCGGCGCCACCGTCGGCGAGATCTCCGATACCCTCCGCAAGGTCTGGGGCGAGTACACCGAAGTGCTCACCGTCTGACCCCGCACCTCCCCTGCCCTCCCCGCCTCAGAACACCCGCTCACCAACCGTGATCACGTCGCCCGACTGAAGCGGGATATCCGACGATCGCCCCTCGGTGATCGAGTCGATCGACAGCCGCATCGTGCGCCGTTGCTTGCCGGTCGTGCGCGTCAGGGTCACGTTGTTCCTGTCCGCGATCGAGCTCATGCCGCCTGCCTTCGAGATCGCCTGCACGAGCGTGAAGCCTGGCACGAGGGAGAAGGTTCCGGGGCTCTTGACCTGACCGAGCACGTTGACGAACTTGCTGCGGTACTCCTTGACGCTGATCATCACGCTGGGATCGCTCAGGAACTGGTCGTCGATGAGCTTCTTGCGCAGGAGATCCACGACCATCTGCGGCTCCAGCCCGGCTACCTGGATCCGGTGCACGTAGGGGAAGTCCACGGTACCGTCGGGAGACACCGTGTAGGTCGTCGGGAGCTTCTCCTCGTTGACGATGTGCAGCTCGAAGACGTCGCCAGGGCCGAGCGTCGTGCTCTCGACCGGTGCGGGGAGCTCCACGCGATTGGTCTGCGGACTCGAACAGGCAAATCCAACGAGCAGCACCAGGAGCGCAGCGAGCGCGAAGACGAGTCTCACGAGGGATGCCTCAAAGGGCTGCTACATGAACCAGCGGAAGCCGACGAAGCCCTGGAAGCGCTTCCAGGAGAGGTCGTCGGTAGCGGACGGGTCGGAGGGATTCGTGCGGATCTGCTTGCTCGCGTTCTGGTCGTACGCCAGGGTCGCGTTCAACCCGAGGCTGTTGGTCAGACGGTACTCGGTGAACAGCGAGGCATCGACGCGGACCTCATTGAACGCAGTCTGGCGGACGCCAGGGCTCGTACCGGTGGTCGGGTCGATCGCGTAGTACAGGTCCGGGAAGTGGACCCGGGAGATCCCGGCGTCGAGCACGACGAGCACGCGCCCGGCGAAGAAATACGACATGGAGGCGTTGCCCCGGTCGCGCGAGTAGAACGAGCCGAAGTAGCTGGTCTGGAAGTCCCGGGTGTAGCCGAGGGAGATCTGGGACAGCGTCAGCGAGGTCTGCTGCTGCGCGTCGGCCAGCCCCGGCGCCGGCGTGGGATAGAACGTGAGCTGGAGCTGTCCGATCGGGCCGTCGTAGTCCTGGGCCGGGATGTTGCCCGAGCCGGTGTGCGAGAACGACGCGCCCCAACCGAACATGCCCAGGAGGCCGAGCCTCTGGGTGATGAGGCCGGAGAGGCCGATACGGGCCCGGAGCGGATCGGAGTCGAGCAGGTAGCCCTGCGAGGAGGTTCGGGAGCCGTACCGCGCGAAGCCCTGGGAAGCGTCGAACATCAACGCCGTGCGCGGAAGGAAACGCCAACGGCCACGCGTGTTGATCGTGGCGATGTTGAATGGGAATACCCCATTCACCACGTCGTAGTTCACGACCCGCCCGACCACGGTTCCCGTGTCCAACGCGTTCTGGATCGAGTAATCGTTGATGTTCCCGCT
>JAKLDZ010000439.1 GCA_022703255.1 Myxococcota bacterium
CAAGGCGCAGCTGCACGCCTGGGCGGTGGTGGACAACGTCTCGGGGGAGGACTGGCAGAAGGTCACGGTGGGCGTCGGCTCGACCAGCGCGTTGTCGTTCCGGTTCGACCTGCACAGCGTGCGGGTGGTCGAGCGCGAAACGCTGACGAGCGACGTCGGAGTGGCCCTGGCGCCGCCCACCGGAGGATCGCCCTATTCGGTCGCTGGCAAGGAGCTCAAGGTCCTCGGCAACATCGGGGCCGAGCAGGTGGCGAGCATCGCGCGTTCGCAAGCGGTCCCCGGCTATACCCAGCAGGCCCAGATGCAGAGCGTGCCGACGAAGACCGCGTCGGGAAAGAAGGGCTACGCCCAGGAGATCTCGAAGGACAAGGCGGGCAGGAACCGGCCGGCCGCCGAGCCGATCGTCACCGGCTCCCTGGGCGGAGCCTCGTCCTCCTCGAACGTCAACTTCCGCGGCACGACCCCATCGCTTCCAGGCGTGGACCTGCTGCGCAGCGGCAACCAACGGGTGCGCGTCGAAGGCTTCGCGCAGAAGGGCGACGCGGACCCGCGACAGTCGTCCCTCGAGCGCGCCAACGTGATCCGCGATCAGCTCATTTCCCAGGGAATCCCCGCCGACAGGGTCGAGGCCGTGGGAACCGGGCGCGCGTCGACCGACGCGGTGCGGCTGGTGGCGGTGGACGAGGAGCCGAAGCCTGCGCAGGCGGCGGTGAGTGGCGCGCGAGGAAGCGAGAGCGCGGAGCCGTTGGGCACGGCGCTGTTCGTGTCCTCGACGCCGATGAGTCTGGAGGACGGGCGGTCGGCGATGGTCTCGCTGGTGCAGGCGCAGACGGAGGCCAAGCAGGTGTACTACTACGATCCGGTCTCGACGCGGGGGTCGGATCGGTTCGCGTTCAAGGCGGTGCGGCTGTCGAACCCGACGCAGTACACGTTGGAGCCCGGGCCGTTCACGGTCTACGCGGAGGGGCAGTTCCTCGGCGAGGGGATGAGCGAGCCGATCCCGCCGAAAGCAGTCGCTTTCATCCCCTTCGGGCTCGATCGGCAGCTGGTGATCGAGCCGGTCGACAGCACCCGCGAGGAGATCGACAAGCTGGTGACGATCCAGCGCGGGATCATCAACACCGAGACGCTGCGCATCCGCCAGAAGCGGCTCACGTTGACCAACCGGCTGGAGGAGCCCGTGGAGGTCTACATCCGCCACTCGGTGCCGGACGGGTGGACATTGCGTCCGTCGGTGCAGAAGCCGGAGCGCATGGGTGGAGCCTGGCTGTTCCGGGTGCGGGTGATCGGACGAGGGACGACGGAGCTGTTGATCGAGGAGTCGATGCCGATCGCCAAGACGGTGGACATTCGCACGGCGTCCGGGGTAGCGGCGATGGGGCTGTACCTGAAGACGGCGCGACTCGACGCCGCGCTGCAGGGCAAGCTCGACGAGATCATCAAGCTGCACAAGCAGATCGCCGACATGCAGCAGCGGATCGAGACATTGGAGTCGCAGATGGCGACGTACCGGACGCGGGTGGACGAGATCCACGTGCAGCTGGTGACGTTGCGGCAGGTGCCGAACGCGCAGCAGTTGAGCAAGCACCTGGCGCAGAAGATGGAGGAGATCAGCAACCGTCTGCAGAAGGCCACGATCGAGGTGACGGATCTGAAGGCGCAGATGATGGGGCATCAGGTGACGATGCAGGATCGTCTTGCGGAGCTGACCTTGACGGGCGCGAAGGACGCGCCGGCTGCGCCTGACAAGTAGGCGACGGGGTTTGGAATTGGACAGCCCGCGGCGGCTGGGTCAGGCTCCCCTGGACGGCCGTCGCCGGTGGGGCGATGGCGAGGCCTCCGGTGACGGAGCGCCGGAGGACCCGATCCGGGGAGGACACGACCATGCGAAGAAGCGCGATCATGACGGTAGCGGCGGTGAGCATCTGCGGGCTGGTGGCAGCCTGCGCGGGAAAGACGCCGGAGCCGCAGCTCGCGGATGATCCGACGGCGTCGGCATCGGCCCGTTCCACCAAGCTTCCGACGTGCCGTTGGGTGCCCGTGGCGCCGGAGTGGAACGAGCCGTGTGACATGACGAACCGCGGCGCCAAGCTCGAGGTCACGTTGCGGTCCGATGGCCGCTCGACGAACGCGGAGAAGCAGACGGCGACGTGCGAGTGTGACTGAGGGGAGGCTGCGAAGGTGACGACGGATCCGGATCGAGCGCCGCGGTGTGTGCTGCTGGTGGAAGACGAGGCGGACGCTCGGGATGCGTTGGCGCGTGCGCTGCTGGCCGAGGGCTACGACTGCGTGACGGCGGGAACGGCGGCGCAGGCGCTGGAAGCGGCGCGCGGCGCGCCGTTCGTGGACATCGCGGTGCTCGACGTGGTGTTGGGCGACGGGCTTCCGGACGGGATCGATCTCATCTGGATGCTGAGGGGGCAGGGGGTACGGGCGCCGGTGGTGCTGATGACGGCGTTCGCCGACAGCCCGCGTCTCAAGCGTGCGCTCAACGCGGGGGTGTCCTATCTGATCGAGAAGCCCTTTCGCGCGCGCGCGATCGTGGCGGTCGTGCAGCGTCTGCTGCAAGAGCCGGTGGACCTCGGTCACCTGGTGGACCGGGCGCTGGTTCGTGCGGGGCTCACGGACAAGGAGCACGAGGTCGCGCGGCTGCTGCTCAAGGGGTTGTCCAACGAGGAGATCGCGACGGCGACCTCGAACAGCGACAAGACGATCCGTCAGCACGTGACGGCGTTGTACCGCAAGGTCGGGGTATCGAGCCGCGCGGAGTTCTTCCACTTCGTGTTTCCGACCTGAGCTTCAGCCGCCGGTTCCGAGCCACGTGACGAGGGCGACGGCGAAGAAGGCGAGGCCTGCGAGAGCGCAGGCGACGACCATGCGCAGCCAGAAGCCCTTGCCGCCGCGCATGGTCACCGCGAGATCCGGCTCCGCGTCGGGCATCGCCGCAAGCGCACGATCCACCTCGTCCTGCAGCTGCCGCGCGCGAAGCCACATCAGCGCCGCCTCGAGGAGCGCGCCCAGGCCGAGGACGGAGAGGGCGCGCACACGCGTGCGCAGGGACTGACGCTTCATGAGCCGTTCGGCCATGGGCATGCCGTCGACGAGCAGGGGCGTGCGCATGCGCAGCGACGGGCGCGGGTCGGCGGAATCGGGGGCGAGGACGGGCCAGGCCACCGAAGGCGTCTCTCTGCCCGGGGGATCCGGCGACAGCAGCAGCCAGGCGCCGCGCGGCGGCGTCGGGATGGAGGCCTCGCCGAAGGCGCCGCCTTCGTCCGGAGTCAGGGGAATGCGCGTGGCGTGCAGCCGCGAGGAGCGGTCGACGGTGGTGACGTAGGCGAAGCGGTGGCCGACCGGGGAGCTGATGCGCAGGCGGCCGTCGGCGGCGCCGCGGGGGTCGAGCCAGAGGGCGCCGGGGACGACGGGGAGCAGTCCGGTCCAGCGCCCCTGGCGTCCGGGGGCGGTGGCCAGGACCTCGAGGCGCACCTCGTGATCGAGGGGACGCAGCCCGAGGCGGACCCGGCCCTGGTCGTCGGTGGTGGCGGAGGGCGGCCCGTCCCATGCCATTCCCTGTCCCTTGATGGATACAGCAACTCCAGAAACAGGCAGAAGTGAGGTTGGATCGATGACGCGGATGGAGACCTTATCGGGATAGGGTGCAGCGAAGGAGCCGCGCATGGGGGACACGGAGACGGCGAGGGAGCCTTCGGCGGAGCCAGGGATGGGGAGGGGGTCGGCGTGCTGGGAGGCGGCCCAGGCGGGGACGGAGAGGGGGACGCGGCCGGCGCACAGCATGCGTGGCTCGGGACCGGCGAGGAGCACCTCGACCTGGGCGGACTCCGCGGGGGAGCCCAGGGGGATGCGGACTTCGGCGGCGCCCTCGTCGTCGGTGACGGCATCGAGCGCGATGCGTCGGGAGCCGATGTGCAGGACGACGGCGATGGGGGAGTGGCGGATGGGCAGCTCGACACCGACGGCGCGGTCGACGGCGCAGACGCGCCAGGCGGCGATGGAGTCGGGGCCTGGGGGACCGCCGTAGATGCGAGCGGCGGGGCCGGAGCGGACGCGTCCGTGCAGGAGCAGGGCTGCGGTGAGCAGGATGGTGCAACCCGGCACGACGTAGATGGCGTGCAGGACGGAGAGGGAGCGGGCTAGTGGCCGTTGACGAGCCAAGACAGGGGCTGATGATACAGCTGCCTCATGCGGCTGGCGGGGACTTCGTGGCCCATGTCGCGGACGATGCGCAGGCGGGTGTGGACCTTGTTCTTTTTGAGGATGTCGTAGGCGAGGCGGGACTCTTCGAGCACGGGGGAGTCGAGGGCGCCGGTGAGCAGGTAGACGCGCTTGAGGGAGCGGCGGTTGTGCTCGAGGGCTTCGAGGCCGGGGCCGCCCCAGTAGCGCGCGGCGGAGGCGAGGATGAGCCAGCGGTCGAAGACGCGGGGCTCACGGACGCCGATGTTCTGGGCGGCGAAGGCGCCTTCGCTGAAGCCGATGAGGATGTTGCCCTGGCGCTGGGCATCGGGATGCTTGCGTCGCAGCGCCGCCAACGCGTTGTCGATCACGCGTTGGGCGTTGAGCCAGTCGTTGCTCCAGCTGCGCGCGCCGCCGCCGTAGTCTTCCTGACCGCTGGGGCAGAGCAGGTAGCCGAAGTCGGTGGCGACCCGGGACCACTTGAGGCAGTCGTCGTGGGGGTTGCCGCCGCGTCCGTGCATCCAGACCACGACGCGTTTGGCCTTCTTGAAGCGGGGTTTGAAGTAGAAGGCCTGGGCGGTGCCGGGGACGTCGAGGCGTTCGGGCTCGGCCTGGGGCTGGGCGGCTGCGGGGGAAGGGAGGAGCAGGACGGCGACGCAGGCGAGCAGGCAAGCGGCCAGAAGACGCACGGGGTGGTAGCGCCTGGGGGGGAGCGTGCTAGGAAGC
>JAKLDZ010000044.1 GCA_022703255.1 Myxococcota bacterium
TTCCTGCGCGACGGCAGCAGGCTCTGCCCCGCGGCCATGCTCGGCGAGTCCTCGAGCCACGGCGCCTCGGACCACCATTGCAGCTTCCAGGGCATGTTCCCCGGAGAGCCGGAATACGACCCCAAGGGCGACCCCTGCCATTTCCCCAAGCGCAAGCTGATGGGGCTCGTGCAGAACGCCCTCGTCCCCCGCGAAGGGTTCCCTACGCACGTCCCCCTCGCCCTGGTGCGCATCGACGACACCTGGATCGCACACGTCCCTGCGGAGCTCACCATTGCCGCGGGACGACTGGTGGACCAGGCCGTGCTGCGCCAGGTCCCGCGCGTCGAGGACGGGCGGACGTCCTACGCGATCGTGGGCGGGCTGACCAACGGCTACATCCAGTACGTCGCCACGGCGCGCGAGTATCAGGTGCAGGCGTACGAAGGGGGCTCGACGCTGTACGGTCCGAACAGTGCGGCCTTCCTCGCCGAGCGGTTCGAGCTGCTCGCAAGCATGATGCGCTGGGACCTGGCAGACCGCGATCGCCCCCGCGCATGGGCCGGCGCCCTTCCGGCGTTCCACGTGCACTTCGCACCGCAGCGCGATCGGCTCGCGCGGCCCGGAAACGACGTGCCCTTGGATCGCGTCCCGGGGCGTCTCGCGAAGGACAACGCGAAGGTGTGCACGGTGCTGCGCGATCCTCCGACGCTGTGCATGACGTGGCACGACGGCGGTCCCGGACGGGTGGGAATGACGCGGGCTCCGTGGATTCGGGCAGCGCGCGAGGACGGTGCTCCGGTGCGTGTCTCGGCCGTGCTCCCCGCGGGCACGATTGCCACGGCGGAGCCGGGCGGGGCGCTCGACGATCGCGGGTTGGGGTTCCAGACTCATGCGCGCGATCGGGAGGGGTGCAGGTGGCTCTGGACCACGGTGTGGAGGCCCGCGCGGGACGAGTGGCGAGAAGCCCTGCAGGCCGGCAAGGTGCGGCTCGAGGCGGCCGACGTGATCTCCCCGAGCTTCGGCGAGGACATCCTCGCGGTCCCGTGCAAGCCGGAGGTCGCAGCCGCCTGCATCGCGAACTGAGCCGGGGAGAATCCGGTTGCGAGCACCGCGGGCGCGTCGTACGCACCTGCGCGGGCCGTCCGTTGCGACGGCCTCGAGGAAGGTCTTCATGCGGCAGCTCGGTAGGGTCGGAGGTGTGCTCGCGGGTTGGACGGTCGTGATCGCCCTGACGACCATCGGATGCTCGGACGGCGACGACGCGGGGGCAGAACCGGTCGCGCCCGAAGCCGACGCGAGTGCGGTCGACGACGGCGGTGTGGAAGCCGCGGAGGATTCGGGGAACGAAGCAATGCCGCCATCCGACTCCTCGACGCAAGACGCGGGATGGGGCGGGCGGCATACGTTCTCAGGTTCCCAGGGATCGCGTGACTACCTCGTCCACGTGCCCGCGTCGGTGCCCGAGCCGTCTCCCCTCGTCGTGGTGCTCCACGGCTGCACGCAGGACGCCGATGCGATGCGGATCGCTACAAGGTTCGACGAGCTGGCGAATGAAGAAGGCTTCGTCGTCGTGTTCCCGGAGCAGGACCCCGCGGCCAATGTCCAGAGGTGCTGGAACTGGTTCCTCGGGGCGAACCAGACGCGCGACGGTGGCGAGACCGGGATCCTCGCGGGCATCGTGCAGGAGGTCCGGGAGCACGTGGCGATCGACCCAGCGCGGATCCACGTGACCGGGCTGTCGGCAGGCGGCGCGATGGCGGTCGTGCTCGCCTCGACCTGGCCCGATGTGTTCTCGACAGTGGCCGTCGCTTCGGGGTGTCCCTTCAAGGGGATTCCGTGCGTTCAGGGGCCAAGCCAGGAGTCCGCCGACGTGCTCGCCGGGTACGTGGTGTCCGCGATGGGGGACCGTGCGCGGTTGATGCCGATGATCGCCATGCAGGGTGACCAGGACACGATGGTGACGCCCGACAACTTCCCGCTGCTCGTGGCGCAGTGGCTCGGCGCGGCGGATCGGATCGACGACGGAGAAGCGAACGGGTCGATCTCGGCAACAGCGGCGAGCGAGGAGTCGGCGACGTCGGCTGGTGGGTTGGCCTATGAGGTAGCGCGGTACGCGGGACCCGGGGGCACGACGTTCCTCGAGGCGTGGCTGATCCAGGGTATGGGGCACGCATGGTCCGGGGGTGCGGCGGTGTCATGGTCGGAGCCGGACGGGCCCGACGCCACGAGAGCCATGTGGGAGTTCATGAAGGCGAGGACGAAGTAGCACCTCGCGGTTGCCCCACAGCGCACTAGATAATCCTGAGGCGGATTCCTGCCGCTCCCACGTTCGAAGCCAGTAAGTCGCCCGGTTCACCCTGGTGTGCTACCGATTTCGAAGGGGCCATGTCCGACGCGTCCCGCATTGATCGTAGAAGGGCTTTGGCGCTCATCGGCGCTTCGCCGCTGAGCTTGCTGATGGGTGCGTGCAGGCGTCCCGACTCCGGAGGACAGCCTCCCATCGCCGTGTCGGCCGACCCATCCGCGGTCCCCATTGCCCCCCCACCTCCCGCGATTCACGTGCCGCAGCCCCCAGCCACGGGACTCGACGTGACCTTCCTGGTGACCGCGGACCCGCACTTCGGCGCCCTCGTGCGCCGTCCGCGGGAGGAGAAGCCCATCCCCATCGAGCAGATCCACGAAAACGCCGTGGCCGAGATGAATGCGATGGAGGGCAAGGAGTGGCCGCAGCCGATGGGCGGTCTCGTGGCCCGCCCCCGCGGGTTGCTGGTCGCGGGAGACCTCACCGACAACGGCAGACTCTCGGAGTGGGAAAAGCTCGAGCGATACTTCGGACGCTCCGGGACCGAAGGCAAGCTCGCGATGCCCGTGTTCGAAAGCGTCGGCAACCACGACCGCACCGAGGAGGACCTCGTCTCCGCGAAGGTGATCGAGCGTCACGGCTCCACGCGCTACTCCTGGGACTGGGACGGCCTTCACCTGATTTCCCTCGGAGACGCGCCGGACAACGGCGGGCTCGCGTGGCTGAAGAAGGACCTGGATGCGGTCGGCCCCAATACCCCGGTCGCCCTGTTCCTGCACTATCCGCTGCTCGGCCCCTGGTCGAAGAACAACTGGTTCGGGGACACCGGATTCCGCGAGCGCCTCGATGCCGCGCTCGAGCGCACGAACGTGGTGGCGATGTTTCACGGCCACTACCACGCGACGGGCCACTATCGTTGGGAGGGGCGGGACGTTTTCGCTCCCGGCTCCGCCAAGCATCGTTGGCGCAGCTTCCTCGCAGTCCGCGTCACGAGCGAGAAGATCGACGTCGCGTGCTGGGACTACGAGCACCGGGCGTGGTGGTGGTGGGTCTCTCGCCCGCTGGTTGCCGACGCGGGCGAGGCGGTGGTGGTTGCGCGCGACGTAGGGCGCGGCAGGCCGGAGATCCCGTATCCGACGGGCTCCGAATAGTGCGGACGACGACTCGCTGGCTCGGGCCGTCCAGCGATCGCGGTCGTGGGGGGCTGCCGCATTGCGCCACGAGTTACGCGGCGGCGTATGGGCGTGACGAGCCGTCGATTGCGGGGTAGGTTCCCGCCTGCCTGCCTCCGAGCGGGCTTCACCCGACACCCGAACAAGGAGCAACCCGTGGGAACCTCCCTCGCAGCGCCCTTCCGCAACGGAGTCCTTGCCGATGCGGTCGTCCCCAGCAACGCCGTCACCAACGTCGCCCTCATCGCCGGCGGTGCGGCTTTCACCGCAGTGATGGCACAGCTCACCGTGCCTCTCTGGCCCGTTCCGATCACCGGTCAGACGCTCGCCGTGCTTCTGGTCGGCAGCACGCTCGGTCCGGTGCGCGGGATGCTTGCCATGCTGGTCTACTGGGTCGCGGGGGTGATGGGCCTGCCGGTGTTCAACGACGCATCGAGCGGACTGGCCGGGGCGGTAGGTCCGACGGGTGGATACCTGATCGGGTTCGTTGCGGCAGCCGGGCTCACGGGGTGGCTGGCGCGGCGCAACTGGGACAAGAAATTCCTCGGCGCGGCGGTCTCGTTCCTTGCCGGCACGGTGGTGATCTTCGCGCTCGGCATGGCGTGGCTCTCCTTCTCCTTGAAGGCGAATCTGCAGCAGACCCTCGCTTGGGGGCTCTACCCGTTCATCCTCGCGGGGATTCTCAAGTCGATTGTCGCCGCGGCGGTCATGCCTGCCGCCTGGAAGCTCGCCGCCCGCCTGCCGAAGTCCGCGGACTGACCCTCGCGGTCGCCCCCTGTTCGCTACCCTGGAGTCGCCGCGCTCGTCTCGAGCGCGGGCTGGTGCCAAGTCCGCGCCGGACGCGTGGGTCGCAAGTCTTCGACGATCGTGTCGCGGAACCGTTCGGTGGAAGTTGGAACGAGGGACAGCTCTTCCTCCTGCTGCTCGAGCAGGGCGGACATGTACTGCTCCAACGACAGCATCGTGACCGGGTGCGACTCCCCGACCGGGCCGGACGGCGCGGTGCCCCACACGATCTCCCCCCAGTTCGCTTCGCAGTGCAGAGCGTCCTCCATCGTCGCCCCATGCCGCACGCCGACCCGCTGGGCCAAATTCGTGACCGTCGCACGACCCCGGTGTCCCCAACACCGACAGCGTTTCCCCGCGTGTAATCAGCGAAAATTCGCCGCTCGCTCGCACATGCGGGCGGCGCGTCCCGTCGCCATCCCTCCCCGCAGCTCCAGCGGACACGCGTCCCCCCGCGCTACCCCTTCGAGCACGTCGAACGCCAGCGTCGTGGACCAGTCGCGGGGCCCATCGAACCGCGCTCGGATCACCCCCTGCGGATCGATCACCCATGTCTCCGGGAACAGCCGCGTTCCGTAGCGCCCCTGCACGAACCTCGACTCCGGATCGAGCAGCACGGTGAAGGGAGCGCTCTTGCGCGTGCTCTGCCTCACCATTTCCCGCACGGCGGTCTTGTCGTCGTCCACCGCGACCGTGAGCAGCGCGAAGCGCGCGTCGTCGCGCAGCATCTCCGCCAGCTCCGCAAGCGCCGGCATCTGCCGCTTGCACGCGGTGCAGGTCGTCGTCCAGAACACCAGCACGACGGTCTTGCCCCGCAGCGCCGACAGGCTGTGCTCCGCACCGTCGAGATCGGGGAGCTTGATTTCGGGTGACGAAAGGGTCTCCCCGACGTAGTTCGGCTGCAGCGTGCACAGGCTCAAGCACGCTCTGCGCAACTCGCCGTCCTGGGCCGAGGCCACGAACGAGTACACGAGCAACGCCGAGGCGAGGATGAAGCCGCCTTGCAGGAGCCGCGCGAGCTTCACGGCGTGTCCTCCGCTTCCAGAAGGCCTCGAAGGGCTGCTGCATCGACGAAGTGCCGGAACGCGATCGAGCCGTCGATCTCGAGGACCGGGAGGTCGATCGCGAAGCGTGCGCAGCGGGGATCGTCGCGGGGCAGATCCCGGTCGAGGTCCACGATTCGCAGGTCGACAGGGTGCGACACCGTGACCTGGCGGATGACCTCCAGGGCGTCGTGGCACAGGCAACAGCTTCGCCGCGTGTACAGGGTGAGGGTCTTCATGGGAGGCGCCGTACGGCTGGCGCGGACCGACCCTTGGTGCGGGGCGCGCGCGGCGTCAATTGCGCCGGACCCGGTACCTCGTCCGGAGACGAGAACGCTCGGGACATGGTAGAACCAAAGCCGATGGCCCACCCCGTCTCGTCCCGGCTCCTCCGCCTTCGATCCGTGGCCTGGCCCTGGCTCCTCGCCTTCGCTGCCGCAGCGTCCACTTCCGCTGCGCTCCCCTCCGGGTGCGCAGGCCCGTCGGATTGCGAGCGCAACTCCGATTGCGACCACGCCTACTGCGTGCAAGGCGAGTGCAAGCGCGACTGCATGGTCGCCTCGGTGGATTGTCCCGAAGGGTACATCTGCAACGAGATCGGTCGTTGCGAGGGACCCTCTTCCGGCGATGGTGGGCTGCCCGACAGCTCCAGCGGCGGAAGCTCCGGCGCCGGGGGAGGCGGAGTGTCCGGTGCAGGTGGCGGTGCGAGCGGAGGCTCCGGCACTGGGGGAGCTTCGCAAGGCGGCGCGGGCGGTGGCGTGTCCGGCGCAGGTGGCGGCGCGGCGGGGGGGGGCGGCGGCGTCGCCGGGGCTGGCGGTGGCGTGGCCGATCCGCTCCAACTCTTCGACCTGTGCGGCCAGGACTCCGACTGCGCGTCGGGGCTCGTCTGCAGGCCGATGGGGATCAACCAGGCAGCGCGGTGCACGCGCACCTGCTCCACCAGCTCGCAGTGCATGGCCGGCACGCGTTGCGCACCGGTCCCTCCGAAGAAGGACTGGATCTGCGCGTTCGACGACGACGGCGCTCCTTGCACGAACGCTGGCGGCGAGTGCAACGACTTCTGCCTCAGCGTGCTCAACAAGCCGCTGTATTGCACATCGGTGTGCAATTCCGGCGCGCAGTGCCCTGCGGGCTGGGGGTGCTCCCTTCCCATCGGCGGCACCCGCGTGTGCGTGCGCCTCGATGTCCCCTGCGCGAGCGAATACGATTGCGCGGGCCTCGCCTGCGACCCCTCTCTCATCGTCTCGGGCTGCAGCATGAGCTGCACCTCTTCGCTGGATTGCCCGCAGCGTCCTGCGCACCTGCCGAAGTGGAGCTGCTCGGGCGGCTACTGCTACCGGCCGGGTGACGTCTTCGGCCCCGCTTCCAAGGACATGACCACCTCGTGGGCGTGCAACACCCAGGGACTGGCCGTGAACGTCTGCGCCGACGGTCTGACCTTCGACTCCGCGCCCGCGCTGACCTGCAACGAGACCGAGACCGTCAACACCCAGACAGACTGCGTGTCCTCGTGCACTCCCACCGGAGGCTGCGGGCAGGGCTACGCGTGTGTGAGCGACTATGTCGCCATCAACGGCACCCCCACCGCGGTGTGCATTCGCACCGGATACGCCGAGGTCGGGCAACCCTGCTCGAAGAACGAGGATTGCGTGTTCGGCGTGTGCTCCAAGGCCAAGAAGTGCTCGCGGGACTGCTCGACCGACGGCGTGTGTCCCAAGGGGTTCGCATGCTCCGCGGGGATCTGCCAGTAGGCGGGCCTGCTCCCGCCTGCGGGGAACTTTGTTCTGGCCATCGTGGCCGACGACGTGTACGCCCTGCGATCCCGTGCGGACCCCGTCTGCGGGGGCGGCGGTTACGAGGTTGGCGGTGACGGAGCCCACTGCGGGAGCACAGCTCGAGCGAGAGGAACGCGATGACGCGTGGCGCGTCGCGTTGCCTCAGTTCGAAGGGCCCCTCGACCTGCTGCTCCACCTCATCCAGCAGCACGAGCTCGACATCCTCGACATCCCCATCTCGTTCATCACCGAGAAGTACCTGGAGTACATCACGGTGATGCAGGCGTTCGCGATCGACGTCGCGAGCGAGTACCTGGTGATGGCGGCGACCCTCGCGCACATCAAGTCCAAGATGCTCTTGCCCACGCCGCCGGCGGACCAGGAGGACGGGCTCGACGAGGAAGACCTCGATCCCAGGGGCGAGCTGGTGCGCAGGCTGCTCGAGTACCAGAAGTACAAGCAGGCGGCCCACGACCTGGCCGCCCGCGGGCTGCTCGGCACCGACGTCTTCCCCCGCGGCGCACCCGTCGAGGAAGCTCCTCAAGGACCGGCGCCTCTCGAGCAGTGCAGCGTCTTCAACCTCATCGACGCCTTCAACCGCATCGTCGCGAAGCGCAAGATCAAGGTCGAGCACCAGGTAGACTTCGAGCGCGTGACGATCACCGAGCGCATCAACGAAGTCGTCGATCTGCTCAAGGTCCGCTCGCGTTGCACCATCGAGGAGCTCCTTCCCGAGACCTTCTCGCGAATCGAGCTGGTCATCACGTTCCTCGCCCTGCTCGAGATGACCCGCCTCAAGCTGACCCGTCTCTACCAGGCCTCGCCGCTGTCGGAGCTCTACATCGAGCTGGCTCTGATCGACGGTGAGGCGCCTGCGCCCGATCCGGCGCAGATCCAGGAGCCATGAGCCGGGCGCGGGCATCGGGCGGTGGCCGCGGAAGGCGGCGAAACGAGGGCAAGCCCGGCGTGCCCGACGTCGCACTCGACCCGCCCGCCGTGACCCCTTCGGAGCCCTCGTCTCCGTCCTGCGTCCCGCCCGAAGCCACCGAGACACCCGTCGCGGCCGACGCGCACATGGACGACTCAGACCCGTCGGAGAACGCTGAACCTGGCCAGGAGTCAACGCCCCCCACGGAGAACGAGCCCCTTCCCGAGCCTGCCCAGTCGGCAGTGAGCCAGTCGGTCTCGTCGCGTGAGAACGACCCGGCCCCCGGTCCAGCTCCGTCGCCTGACGACGAGCCGGTCCCGGCGTCGGCATCGTCGGACGACGCGGGATCCGTCGTGGAGGAGGGGCCGGTCGCGCAGCCCGAGATCGGCTTCGCTCCGCCTGCGGCGGCGGAAGCTGCCGGGATTGGGGCCGAGGAGCCGGCGCGTCCGGCGTCCGAAGATGGTTCGGACAGCGAAACATCTCCGGCTCCGCTCGATACGGATACTCCGACCTGGTCTGGCGAAGATGACATGGAGCTATCCGGCGATGACGGCGTGCATTCGGGCGCAGCGCCCGGCGCGGTCGCCGATCCGCTGCTTCACGACGTCTCGGCGGAGCCGACGTCGGACGCGTTGAGTGATGCCCAGGGGGTGGTGCGGGCGCATCTCAAGGGGTTGGTGGAAGCTCTGGTGTTCGCGAGCGACGTGCCCTGCACGGTGGGCGATCTCGCGAAGGCCGCGAGCGCCGACCGGAAGATGGTCCGGGAGGTGCTCGACGATCTGATGGCGGACTACCGGGGGCGCGGCATCCAGCTCATGGAGATCGCGGGCGGGTATTCCTTCCGGACCAGCGTGGCGTACGCGCCGTTCGTTCGCGACGTAGCCGCGCAGAAGCCGGTGAAGATGACCCGCGCGCAGCTCGAGACGCTCGCGATCGTGGCGTATCGTCAGCCCCTGACCCGGCCGGAGATCGACGAGATCCGCGGGGTCGATTCCGGGCCCGTGCTCAAGATGCTGCTGGAGCGCGATCTCATCCGGATCCTCGGCAAGCGCGACGAGCCCGGGCGGCCCCTGGTGTACGGGACCACGGCCCGGTTCCTCGAGTTCTTCAATCTGAAGTCGCTCAAGGAGCTGCCGACGCTCAAGGAGTTCACCGAGCTGAGCGACGACTCGCGCCGCACCTACGAGAAGGAGCTCGGCGAGGAGGCCCCGAGCGGGACCGTCGATCCCGCCTCGTTCCTGCAGGAGCCCGAGGGAGTCCAAGCGACGACGTCGGCAAGCGCCAGCTCCGAACCCGCTCCCGCCGCCGAGCCCGAGCCTCAGCCCGATGCCGCCGAACCCGAGCCCGAGCCCGAGGCCGGAACCGATGCGACCCCGGACGTCGTTACCGACGTCAAGCCCGATACCGAGATCGACGCGCCCCTGAACGATGTTTCGGCACCCGATGTGATTGAAGACGCAGCCGTGAATGATGCCGCCGACGCTGTGGCCGCGTCCGACGCCGCGCCGCCCAAGGACGGCGCGGCCGGATCCGACGGCGGTTCGTCGGAGCAGCCCGAGGAGGGAGAAGACGGCGGCTGCAGTTGCCGTACTGCCCCCTCTTCGTCTCCGTCGCGCCTGGCCTGGCTGTCGCTCCTGGGACTGATCGCGCTGCGCAGGCGAAAGCTATCCCCTCACACGTGAGACACCCTCTTCCGAATCGCCGTCAGCGCATGCACCACCCTCGCCGCCGCGCCGTGCTCCGCGTCGCGCTCGGGCCCACTCGCCGGCATCCATGACCCGAGGCTCATCGTCACGCCCCGCTCGTCGGATTCCACAACCAGGTAGTTGCGGAATCCGGGGATCGTAGTCTTTCCCCGGTCGTGCGGCCCGGCCGGAGCCCAGGTCCCGGTGTCCACGAAGGACGTGCCCTTGGCGAGCGGGATCACGCGCGGACGGTGCGTGTGCCCGAAGGTCACCACCTGCACCTGGAGCAGCTCCGACACCTTGCGAGCAAACTCCGGCACCTGGTGCTCGACGGTGAAAATCGTGTCCCCCTGCGCCAGACGCTCGTAGGCGGAGCCGATCAGGGGGAACAGCGCCAGCGGGAGCATGATCTTCACGGACAAGGGGGCGGGCGTCAGAGCCAGTCCGAAGGTGGCGGCAAGCATACCGATGATCATCACGAGGCGGTCGATCCAGAACTCCCGTACGATGCGGTAGAATCGGGTCGTGATGGGAGGCTTGTGCAGGCGCGCGAGCGCCTCGAGGGAGGCCACCGGAAGCGCGGCCCGCTGAGCTGCCGCTTCCAACAGGAGCTCGTAGCGTTTCGGTTTCGCGTGGTACTGCCGACGATACGCCAGCAACCTGCCCATCACGCGCATGCTCCCCCAGAACCAGTTCGCGACCAGACTCCGGCGCGCCAGGGCGTAGTACTTCATCCAATGCGACGCATAGCGGAACAGGTCGAGGATGTAGTCCGAAGCGTGAGGATTGAAGTACCCCATCCGATTGACCAGGAACCGGTTCGACAGATTGCCCATCGGCAGCGCGATCGTCCGTTCTCCCTTACGCACCAGCTCCGGGTGGAGCACGTGACGGAACGACGAGTAGTAGTCGTACTGCTGCCCGTGTTCGGCGTAGAGCACGCCGGCGACGTGGAAGAACCACGGCTCGAACTGGAGCGCCGGGGAGGCCAGGCTCCGTCCCGCGCTCGCGGCGGTGCGCTGCAGCTCCTCAGTCAGCGCCGCCTGCACCTGCTCGAAGTGGAACTCCCGATCGTGATTGCCCATCACGTACACAATCCGGTGCCCGGCCGCGAGGAACTCCTCCAGCGCTTGCAGGAATCGCGGATGGTCCTGAAGAATGCGCCGCAGCTTCCACACCGACCGCGACGGCGTCGGCTCCAGCCCGAACCGGCGTTCCGCCCTGGTGATCGGCCACGGAGGGGACGACGGTACGGCGGTCACCAGATCGAAGTCGAAGACGTCGCCATTGAGCACCAGCGTCAGCTCCGCCCCTTGCTCCCCCGACTCGCGAAACCACCGCAGCAGCTCCCCCAGCTCGTCGTCGAACGCATGCCGCGCGCTCTTGTGCGCCTTCCACCCGTCCGCGTGGTCCTCGATGTCCGAAAGGTGCAGATCGGACACCACGAGATATCGGCTGCTCGCCTTGGTGTTCTCCATCCCTCCGCGAATCCTTGGGGAACCGACTGCTCGCAAGCAAGGAGCACTCACCGCGAATTCTTCGTCGGATCACCCGCTCGCATGTCTCCCCGAACGTCGCGGTCGGACTCCCATGCTCGGACTCCGCGGCAACCGCCCCGATTCCCCCCCACGCCGCCCTCGAGGGTTGCACAATCCCCCCTCGCTTCCCATGTCCTCTGCATCTGCATCGTCGCGACCACCGCTCTCGCGGCGCGTCGCCCCAATACCCATCGCATTCCGGGGGGGAAGCATGTGGCGGTACGTTGCTCTCGTCGTGCAGGAATCGGTCGCTGCAGCGCTCTTGCTCGGCTGCGCGCCCGCGGAGGAACCGGCCGAAGCCCCCATCCCCAATGACGGCGACGTCGGAGGAAGCGGTGCGACCGACACGGGCGCGCCTTCGGACGCCTCGGCCGAGTCGCTGGACCCCTGTCCCGGTTGGCCGATGTCGGCGACCTGGATCGGCCCCGATCCGGTCGGTGCGATCATGGCGCGCGGGAGGATCGTGGCTGGAGGCAGGGAATCGCCCCACGAAGCGCACCTGAGCGACGGGACCTTCCGGGAGCTGGACGGGTCGCTGCGCGGCGCCCTGGTGAAGGTCAAGGGGATGGATGGCACGACGTTGTCGCAGGGATTGACCTCGTGCGGGGGCAACTACGCGATCCCCGCACCGGCAAGCAGCCGCGTGCTGATCGAGGTCGCACCGGTCTCGGGTCCCGACGACGGCTACACCGGCTTCCAGCTCGTCATGGATTCCAACACCGGGGACCTGTTCGTCTATGACATGGACATGCTCCCGGTCGCGGAGCTCACCACGCGGCTCGCGGCCATCGGCCGCACCTATGACAAGGCCACCGGCTGGGTCATCCAGAGCTTCGCGTCCGCGGCCAAGAGTGGCGGCGAAGGAGTGACGGTCTCCGGCGTGCCCTCCGAGGGCTACTTCGCCGTCACCCAGACCCACACCCTGCAAACCAGCATCCTTCCCGCGTCCTGCCCGGCCGGAACGGCCGGTGTTCCGCTCGGAGATCCGGTCCTCGACGGCGACGGCGGGGTGAAGTGCTGGACCGATTTGCTCCCCATGATCTTCGTGTCGTCGGTGCCGCCGGGCGACGCCGTGACGCTCTCGCTCAGCAGCCCGCTCGGCTTCACGTGCACGCCCCGGATCGACCAGTCCACCTGGGTCATTCGCCCCAACACGGTGATGCGCGTGTTCGCCGACTGCAGCAGCGAGTGACCCGACCCGGCCCCGAAGCGACGCGCTGTGTCGCTCCGAGTCCCGCCCGCGTTGTGCTCGGCTCCCTCTTCACGTAGACTCGCCGGCCTGATGGCGGACCAGGACCTTCTCCTTCACCGCAGCCACCGCATGGAAGACCTCGCGGACCGGCTCGCCGACGACCTGCGTCACCCCCGCTACCTGCCTGCGACCCCCGTGCTGCCCCAGCGCGTCGTCGTCGGCAGCCGCGGCATGGAACGATGGCTCCGTCAGAGAATCGCTGAACGCAACGGCATCTGCTCCAACGTCGTCTTCCACTTCCCCCAGGCGATCCTCGATGAGCTCGTCACCGGCCTCGGCTCCGTGGCCCCACAGGTCACCGTCGATCCCTGGACGCCCGCCGCGCTGGCCTGGCGCGTCGTCGAGCTCCTCCAGCGAATGAGCAGCCGCCCCGAGCTCGAGCCGGTGTTTGCCTACCTCGGAGACCAGGACGTGTGTGCGCCCGGTTCACCACTCCAGCTCCGACGTTGGGCCTTGGCCCGTCAGGCCGCGGACCTGCTCGACTCCTACGCGTTGCAGCGTCCCCTCTGGCTCGAAGCCTGGGACCGCGACGAGCCCGGCGAAGGACTCCCCGAAGGCCCGGTCGCCGCCTGGCAGCGCGCGCTGTGGCTCGAAGCGCGCAAGAGCATCCCGTCGCACGGTCCGTTCCCGCTTCGCGCACGGCGCGTGCTCCAAGCCCTCCGCACGCAGGCGCCCGCGGGCCCCGGCCCCCTGCACGTCTTCGGCGTCTCCTCCCTTCCCCCGCTCTTCGTCGAGCTCTTCGCCGCCCTCGCCTCCCCGCAGAGCCCGGTCTCGCTCTACCTGTTCGCACCCAGCCCCGACTTCTTCGCCGACTACCGCACCCGCAAGACCGCCGCGCGAGGCGCTGACGCCGCATCCCTCGACGAGGCCTTCGAGTCCCAGAATCCCCTGCTCACGTCACTGGGTCGCGTGTCGCTCGAGATGCAGACCGTCCTGCTCGACCACGCCCCCAACGCCAACGAATCCTCGACCACGGGCGCGAAACCGGGCAGCAGCATGTCGCCCCCGGGCTGCCTGCTCGCGCATCTCCAGCACGACATCCTCGGGCTCGTCTCGATGGACGCGATGCGCAAGCTGCGTACGCAGCGCGTGCTCGATCGCGGCGACGACTCCGTGCAGGTGCACACCTGTCACGGCCCGGCGCGTCAGGTCGAGGTGCTGCGCGACGTGCTGCTCGATCTGTTCGAGAGGCGCCACGTCGCTCCCCGCGAGGTCGTGGTGATGACTCCCGACGTCGAGACATTCGCGCCGCTGATTCAGGCCGTGTTCCAGCAGGGGCCCGACAAGCGCAGGGCCGACCAGACCTGGGGTCCCGACGGCAGCCCGCAGATCCCCGTGGAGATCGCCGATCGCTCCCTGCGAAGCGTCAACGCCCTCGCCGATGCGCTCCTGCGCCTGCTCGAGATGGCCGAAGGACGCATGACCGCTCCTGCGGTGCTCGACCTGATGGGGCTGTTCCCCGTCCGCTGGCGCGCACAGCTCTCCGAGGAGCAAATGGCCACAGTGCAGCAGTGGACCGTGGAATCGGGTGTCCGCTGGGGCGCCGACGCGGCCGATCGCAATGCCGCGGGACAGCCCGACGACGACCACAACACCTGGCTGTTCGGCCTGCGTCGCCTGGCCCTCGGCGTGGTGATGGAGGCCGACGACGAGCTGCTGCAGCCCCCCGTCGGCGCCGACATCGTGGCGACGGACGGCGGGCGGTGGGAGAGCGCCTTCGACACGGAAGGCAGCCTGCTCTTCGGCCGCTTTGCCGCGACGGTGCGGGCAATCGTCGCGCACGTGCGTGCCCTGCGCGCTCCGCGCACCGTGCCCCAGTGGGTCGATGCGCTCACCCTGGCGTGTGACGATCTCACCACCGTGACCCCGTCCACCTCCTGGCTCCGCGAGCAGGTCATCGAGTCTCTCGAAGCCTTGCGCGACGAAGCCAGCGCCTTCGAAGGTCACGTCTCGCTCCCGGTGATCCGTCGCGTGCTCGACGGCCGGTTCGACGTGCCGCGGCAGGGAGATCGACACGTCACCGGGGCGGTCACGGTCTGCTCGCTTCAGCCCATGCGCAACGTGCCCTTCCGCGTCGTGTGCCTGCTCGGCATGGATGACGGCAGCTTCCCGCGTCCCACCAACGACAGCGGAATCGACCTGACTCGCGCCGTGCGAATGCCTGGAGACAGGGATCCGCGCGACGAAGACCGTCACCTGGTCCTCGAGGCGCTCATGGCGGCGCGCTCGCACTTCGTGGTGCTGTACGGCGCACGCGACCCGCACACCAACGCCGAGAAGCCCCCTGCCGGACCCGTGGCCGACATCCTCGACACCATCGACCTCGGCTTCTCCCCCCCCCCAGGTAGTTCGTCTCCCGAACTTCTCGCCGCACGCTCCCACGTCATCGTCGATCACGGATTGCAGCCCTTCGGTGCCGAGAGCTTCCGAAACGACGAGCGCTCCCGCCCCTTCGCCGGCCGGTCCTTCGACGGCCGCTCCAGAGCTCTCGCGCAGGCCCTTCTTGCCACGCGTGACGGGAGCGTCGACCCCTTCCGCGACGACGAGGAGCTCGCTCCACCGGAGGAGCCCGCGGTCTCGATTTCGGCGCTCATCGACGGACTGCGCCATCCGGCCAAGCTGATCCTCCGCACGCTCGGAGTGTGGATACCCGAGCAGGACGAAGGCGGCGTCAGCGACAGGGAGCCGATGGAGCTCGAAGGCCTCGCTGCCTGGCAGGTGGGCGACCGGGTCCTGCGGGCCGCTCTCGAAGCCGCGCGCACCGAGGGAGGCGACCAGGCGATCGCGCGTGCCTGCGAGCGCGAGCGCAGGGCTCTCGCTGCCGAAGGGCTGCTCCCCCTGGGGGCGGCGGGCCGATACGCGGCGAAGTCGCACATCGACGAAGCGACCGAGCTTGTCCGCCGGTCCGAAGAGGTGTCGCCCCTCGCCGGGGCGCGGCAGCTCGCCATCGACCTGCGCATCGACGTGAAGGACGTCGGCATCGTGTCGTTGCAGGGGGAGGTGGGGCCGATCACCTTGGGGGGCGATCTGATCGCCATGGACCGGACCGACGCGCGAGCCTCCAAGACGCTGCTCTCCGCGTGGGTGCAGTTGCTGGCCGCGCGCGCGCAGTACGGCGACGAGGTGACGCGCGCCTGCCTGATCGATCTGAAGCGCAAGGGGGTCTGGCTGCTGCAGCCCCACGAGACGCCCCGTGACCTGTTGGGGGACCTGCTCGCGCTTCGCCGCCTGAGCCGACGGCGCAGAATCCGCCTCGCGGACAAGACCTCGTTCGCGGCTGCCTCGGAGCTTCACGGCCAGCGCCTCTCCGTGGCGTGGGTCGATGCCGACAAGGAGCTTCTCGAGCAAATCGTCGCAACGGCGGCCGACAAGGCCTGGGACGCAGAGGAGTCCAAGAGCCGCGCCGACTGCGCCGACCGGTGGGTCCAGCTCGCGTGGGGGGACACGATCCCGTTCCGCGATGGTGACGAGGTCTCCAAGGAGTTCATCCGGATCGCCGAAAGGGTGTGGAAGCCGATTCTGTCGGGCACCGCGGAGCTGAAGGACGGCGGGGCGCCGAAGCCTCCCAAGGAGCCCAAGCCTCCCAAGGCCCCGAAGCCCGCGCCCGCCGACGCTCCCCAAAGGAGCAAGCCCTCGCGTAAGCGCGCCTCGAAGAAAGGGGCCGAGTGATGGAACGTCAGCAGTTCTCCGCCACCGCCCCGCTCACGCAGCAGCCCGTGCTCGTGGAGGCCAGCGCCGGTACCGGAAAAACCTACGGCATCACCAACCTCGTGCTGCGTCTCGTCGCCGAAAAGGCGATCACCGTGGACCGCATTCTCGTGGTGACGTTCACCGATGCGGCGACCTCGGAGCTGCGGGATCGCGTTCGCAAGCGTCTCGTGGGAGTCCGCGACCTGCTGCTGCGCGTGAGTGCCGACAGTTCCTCCGGAAGCCAGGCCGAAGAGCGCGATCGGAAGGCGCTGCTCGACGACGACGTCCTTCGCATGCTCACCTCGAGCGGATTCCGGCCGGTGACGAGGGAGGCCTGGAGCCTTGCCCCCGGGGACCAGCTCACGCTCGTGACGCAGCGATTGTCGGCCGCGGTGCGCGATCTCGACGCTGCGCCCATCTCGACCATCCACGGGTTCTGCAGCGAAGTGCTTCGCACGCGAGCGTTCGAAAGCCGCGCGCAGCTCGAGTCCGAGCTGCTCGAGGACAACCGCGAGCTGCTCGAACGCATCGTCGACGACCACCTCACGCGCACGCTGTACGGGGTCGACGACGCGCGATGCTCGTTGCTGGTGGACGGCTGCAAGATGACGCGCAGCCGCCTGCTCAAGCTCGCGGACAAGGCGGCACGATGGCCCCACGCGAGCATCGAGCCGGAGGGCGAGGACCTCGACAGCGCGCTTGCGGACTGGACGCGCGATGCGCAAGCGTTGAAGGCGCGTTGGGACGGGGAAGAGGGAGTGGGCGCGCGCGCCAAGGTCGTGCAAGCGGCGAAAGGCTGCGTGTTCGAAGGGAACACCTACTCCGAGAAGAACACCGACAACTACGCCAACGACGTCAGCGCGTTCCTGTCGGCCCCGGCTCCGCTCGAGATCCTCGAGCACCTCAAGAAGCGCGACAAGGCCCCGGCCTGGGTCCGGTACTTCTCTCCTTCGCAGCTCTCCCAGAAGAGCAAGGGCGCCTTCCGACACGATCTCTTCGACGACTGGCAGAAGCTGATCGAACGGCCCCACGAGCTGCTGGGCATCGCCGCCGCCTCCTTCGCGCGGCGTGTGCGCGCCGATCTGCTCGAGCAGCTCTCGTCGTCGGGGAAGCTGACCTTCGACAGCCTGCTGCGCCAGGTGCGCGACGCGATCGTGCGAGAGCAGGGCGACGGGCCGCTGACCCTGGCGCTGCGCAAGCGCTACGACGCCGCGCTGATCGACGAGTTCCAGGACACCGACGACGTCCAGTGGCCCATCTTCGACTTCGTGTTCCGACGCAGCGGAAGGCACTACCTGTTCCTCATCGGCGATCCCAAACAGGCCATCTACCGCTTCCGCGGCGCCGACATCCAGGTGTACTCCGCAGCCAAGCAGTCCATCGGCCCCTTCGTCTCGATGGCCGACAACTACCGCTCCGATCCCCCGTGCGTCGAAGCCTTGAACGTCGTGTTCGACTCCGAGCCCGACCCCTTCCAGGAGAGCGCGTTCTCCTACGAGCGCGTCGCCCCCAAGAAGCCGAAGCGGCTCCACTTCCCCCAGCCTCGTGCGGCCCTGCAGCTTCGTTGGCTCGACGCCCAGACGCGCCCCGCTGGCCTCCAGACGGCTCCCAGCTCCGCCGAGGAGGTCCCCGGGATCCTCGACAAGGGCATCGCGAAAGCACGCATTCCCGGACTCGTCGTGCACGAAGTCCAGTCGCTCCTCCGCTCCGGAGCGACCGTAGGCTCCGACTCCGAAAAGGACCGCAAGCCAATCGACGCCGGAGACATCGCCATCCTCGTGCGCACCAACAAGCAGGCGCGACAGCTCCACCGCGCGCTGCGCTCCGCCGATGTCCCCGCCATCGTCTCTCAGGCCGGCAGCGTCTTCGACACCGACGAAGCCCGAACGCTCGAGTTCTGGCTCGACGCGGTCGCGTCCCCGTCGCGTGAGGCTCCCACTCGCCTGCTCGCCCTCACTCCCATGCTCGGCTGGACCGCCAGGGAGCTCGATACCGCCGCACGGAGCGCCGATGAGGAGTCTCTCACCATCGACGAGCCCCCTGCGCCGCCCGGCACTGCCGTCGTGCCGGAACCGCCTGCGGACGACGTCGCGGAAGCCGAAGGACCAGATTCGGAGGAAGGGGCTCCCGAAAGCGCCGAGCAGCAGACCGATGCGCGCGACTGGCGCAAGCTGCGCCTCCGCGTCGCCCAGTGGGGCGCCTCCCTGACCAGGTCCGGCTTCTACAGCACGTTCCGTCGCGCCCTGGAGCAGTGCGGCACGATGGGCCGGCTCGCATCCATGCCCGACGGCGAGCGAAGGCTGACCGACCTGCGTCACGTCATGGAGCTGCTGCACGAGGTCTCGGTCCGCGAGCGTCTCGACGCTCCGGGGCTCGTCCGTTGGCTGCGCGCCCAACGCAGCGACACCGAGCTCGAGGAGGAGCGCACGCTGATCCGCCTCGAATCGGACGCAAAGGCCACGAAGCTCGTGACACTCCACAAGAGCAAGGGGCTGCAGTATCCGATCGTGCTGATCCCCTACGCGTGGGACGGTGCCCTGCTTCACCCCGACGACGAGACCTTCGTGCTGTACCACGAGGGGCCGGAGGTGCGGATCGACGTGCGCCTGGGCGGGCCAATCCGAGACGCTCACCTGCGCCGCGCGGAGGCAGAGGCCTGGCGCGAGAACATGCGCGTCATGTACGTGGGGCTCACCCGCGCGGAGCATCACGTCGTGGCCTGGTGGGGCCCGGTCAAGGACTCGGAGCAATCCGCCTTCGGCGCGCTGCTCCACGGACGACGCACTCCGGATTGCGCTGCCGCGGACCGACGCGAGCTGGCGATCGCGAGGCTCACGAAGCTGGAGGAAGGCAAGCGCAGCTTCGGACCGATGCTCGAAGACCTCCGGCAACTGTCGTCTCCCGCGCACGAAGGCAGCCCCCTCATCGAGGTGTCGCGGCTTCCTCCAACTCGCGAGGACGCGACGCCCTCCACCACCCCCGAGCCCCTCGCGCCCGAGGGGCGCGTCTTCCAGGAGGACATCGACCGCTCGTGGCGACGAATGAGCTACACGTCCCTGTCCAAGTCCTTGCACGACAAGACGGTTCACCCCGGCTTGCCGCTGGAGTCCGTCGCCGGGTCCGACGACGACAACTCCGGCAGGGAGTACGACCGCATGGCCGACGAGCAGCCCGTGGGCGTTCCGATCGTGGAAGTCCCGTCGGACCAGTACGCGCGGCTCAGGGACCAGCAGGTCGGCCTGTCCCCCATGCGCTCGGGCACCGAGATCGGAAAGTGGGTCCACAAGGTGTTCGAGAAGCTCGACTTCACTACCCTGCACGAGCGCGACGGCGCGAAGCGGGAGCTCGCCAGGCTGGTCGAGGACCTCGGACGTCGCATGGGAATCACCGATCCGAAGCAGCATGCGCTGCTCACCGAGCACCTGCCGGGCATCGTGCAGACTCCTTTCTGCGGCGCCTTCGGCGACTTCGGGCTCAAGGACATCGGCTGCGCCTCGCGCCTCGACGAGCTCTCGTTCGATCTTCCGGTGAGGGACAAGGAGGGCCACTCGGTCCCGGGCAAGGGGATCGCCGCAGCCATCCGCGCGAACCCCGATCTACCGGAGGAGTTCCGCAGCCGACTCGGCAACCTCGACGAGCAGCGGCTCGCCGGAATGCTCACCGGGAGCATCGACCTGGCCTTCCAATGCTCTGCCGACAAGCGCTGGTACGTCGCCGACTACAAGACGAACCGCATCTCCGTCCAGCCTCCCCCCGGTGTGCGCGAACGGATCTCGATCCCCGCCTGCTACGAGGTCGGACCGATGCAGGCGGAAATGGATCGTCATGCGTACTATCTGCAACTCCACCTGTACCTGGTCGCATTGCACCGCATGCTGAAGTCGCGGCTCCCCGGCTACCGCTACGAAAAGGACGTGGGCGGCGCCCTGTACTTGTTCGTGCGAGGCATGGGGGGGCCCGGGACCGCCACCCCC
This sequence comes from Myxococcota bacterium, assembly GCA_022703255.1. Taxonomy (GTDB): domain Bacteria; phylum Myxococcota_A; class Polyangia; order Polyangiales; family Polyangiaceae; genus JACRCQ01. The sequence goes on from JAKLDZ010000044.1 coordinate 20,128, forward strand.
GACGGCCACTCCCGCGGGGTGTACTTCCTCCGCCCCGACGGCGATCTCATCGAATCCCTCTCCGAGGCCCTGAGCCCCTGGAGGAATCCATGACCACCATCCCCCTCCCCCCTGGGCTCCGCTTCCTCGACGACGCCGGCTTCGCGTCGCTCGCAGCTCCCTTCGTCGAGCACGGCGTGCTCGAGCTCGTCGACGTGCACGCGGTCGATCTGATCGCCGGGGCCTTCGGTCGCCCCTCTCCCGAAGTCCAGCTCGCCCTCGCCCTCGCGATCCGCGCACCCCGACACGGCCACGTCGGCGTCGAGCTGCACAGCGTCGCTGGCACCGTCGTCGTGGAAACCCCGGCCGACATCGACGGCGACGCGCCCGAGCGCGTGGACTTCCCGTGGCCCGAGAACACGACGCGATGGTTCGACGACACCTGCTCGTGCGGGCTCGTGCAGGTGATCGACGATGCGGGCGGGACCCCGGCGCGACGCCCCTTCGTGATGCACGAGAAGATCCTCATCGCCGAACGCTGGTGGCGCCACCAGCTCGCGATCCGCGATCGGTTGCTCGAGCGGGCCAGGCTCGAGGAAGCCCTCGTCACTCCGCGCCCGGGGGAGCCGGGAAGGCCCATCGACGTCACGCTGCTGCGCAAGGGACTCGACGCGCTGTTCGGAGCGTCGGCTGACCCCGAGCAACGCCTGGCCGCGATGGTGGCGGTCCTTCGACCGCTCTCGGTGATCTCGGGCGGTCCGGGAACCGGGAAGACCACCACGGTGCGCAAGGTGCTCGCGTTGCTCTTCGCACAATGGCGGGCAGCTCATGGCGCCACCGACTCTGCGGACTTCTCCGGGATCGCTCCGCTCGTCGCCCTCGCCGCGCCCACGGGCAAGGCGGCCACGCGGATGGAAGAAGCGATCCGCGAAGGGGTGGATGCCCTGCAGAAGGACGCGGGCATGGCCGCGTGCGAATGGCTCAAGTCGCTTCGCCCCAGCACGCTGCACCGCCTGCTGAACCAGGTCAGGCCGGGCCGCGACGGCGCGAGCCATCTGCCTCACGACATCGTGCTCGTCGACGAGGCGTCGATGATCGACCTCGCGCTGATGCGCAGGCTCGTCGAAGCCGTGCGTCCCGACGCCCGGCTCATCCTCCTCGGGGACCGCGACCAGCTCGCAAGCGTCGCTGCGGGCACGGTGCTGGCGGACCTGACCCGCGACGCCGGACCGAGTGGGATGCGATTCGGAACCAGGATGGCGGACAGGATTCGCGAGATCGCCCCCTCGGTCGAGCTCGCGGGCAAGGCCGTCGAGCAGACGCCCGCGCTGGCCGACGGCGTCGTGCAGTTGCTCACGAGCCACAGAGCCGAAGCCGACAGCGGCGTTTGGGCGGTGATGGATTCCATCGCCCGCGCGCAGCGCACTGCGTCCTCGGATGCGGAGTCGAGGAGAGCACGCGACGCGCTTCTGGACCGGGCCACCCTCCTGCTCACGGCCAGCTCTTCGGAGGAACGCGAGGGGTTCGGGGATCTGACCTTCTT